>CALPMA020000017.1 GCA_943324545.2 Chitinophaga pinensis | reverse complement strand
TTTCACTTTCTACAAATACCTCTCCTTCATGATTATCTACAATTTTCTTAACATAAGCCAACCCTAAACCCTGGCCCTTAACATTATGTAAATCTCCTGTGTGTTCTCTATAGAACTTTTCAAAAATTCTTTTAGTAGAAGACGATCAAAATTTCGGAGCCATTCTAAAAGACTATTTAATGCTAAATGATTTTGATGTAACATTGGCAAAAAACGGAATGGAGGGTTTTGAAAAATTTAAAAAAGACACTTTTGATCTATGTATTTTAGATGTTATGATGCCTTATAAAGATGGATATACTCTAGCAAAAGAAATTCGAGAGAAGAACAAAGAAGTGCCAATTGTTTTTTTAACTGCAAAATCTATGAAAGAAGATGTGTTAAAAGGATATAAAGTTGGCGCAGATGATTATTTAAACAAACCTTTTGATTCAGAAGTTTTATTGATGAAAATTAGAGCTATAATTCAAAGAAAATCTACTGATACGAAATCAGAAGCTACGAAATTTGAATTCCAAGTTGGCGATTTTCATTTGAATTCTAAATTACGTTTCTTGACTTTTAAGGATCAGGAATCAATTAAATTATCTCCAAAGGAAAATGAATTACTTAAATTACTTGTACTTTATGAAAACGACTTAATGCCAAGAGAATTAGCATTAACTAAAATTTGGAGAGACGATAATTACTTTACTTCAAGAAGTATGGATGTGTACATTGCAAAACTTAGAAAATATCTTAAACCAGATTCAAATGTTGAAATCTTAAATATACATGGTGAAGGATTTAGATTAGTAATAAAAAATAAAGTTTCAGATAAATAATTTTTATAAACTCCGAGAAATCGGAGTTTATTGTTTTTAAATTGATCTCCCAATCTACTAAAATCTCATGTAAAATGATTTGTAATCGGCATTTTATAATTGAGTATTTATGAATTTTACGATTTCATTTTTATCTTCATTAATATCAAACCACTTTGTTTCGGAATTCCTTTTGAACCATGTCAATTGGCGTTTAGCAAATCGGCGAGTATTTTTTTTAATTTCTTCAGTAGCAAATTCTAATGTCATTTCATTTTCGAAAAAACTAAAAATTTCTTTATAGCCAACAGTTTGTAAAGCGTTTAAGTCCTTATGAGAATAAATATTTTTCGCTTCATTCAATAAACCTTCATTCATCATAGCTTCTACACGTTGGTTTATTCGATCATAAATTATTGCTCTTTTAGCTTCTAAACCGATTAATATAGGAGTGAAGTTTCTTTTATTTTTCTTCTGATTAATATATGTGGAATAGGGTTTTCCAGTTCCAATACAAACTTCTACAAAACGCATCATTCTTTGAGGGTTTAATAACGTTTGTGGATTATTTTGAGTTAGATCAGTATAGTAATTTGAATCTAGATTTTTTAATGTTACTTGTAAATATTCAATTCCATTTAGATTATATTCTATCTTCACATTATCTCTAATATTTTTATCAATTTCAGGAATTTCATCAAAACCTTTTAAAATAGAATCTACATATAATCCTGAACCACCTACAAGAATTGCAAAATCATTGGTTTTATATAGTTCATCAAGTTTGGATATTGCTTCTTTTTCAAAATCTCCTACATTATAATTTTCAAATATTGATTTGTTATGAATAAAATGATGTTTTGCCGATAAAAGTTCCATTTTGGTTGGAACTGCTGTTCCTATACTCATTTCTTTATAAAATTGTCGGCTATCGCAAGAAATAATTTCACAATTAAAATCTTGAGCTAAAGCAATGCTTAAGGAAGTTTTTCCTATAGCTGTTGGTCCAATAATGGTAATTAAATATTTCATATTTTTTTAGCCCATATAATAGTGAAAATCCCATTTATTTTTCGTTCGAAGCAATAAATGAATTGCAACGAATAGCCGGAAATAGTTCTGAATTAAATTAAAATTTTATAATTTTCAATAATTTATTTTTACGAATTTGGCTTTGAATAATGTTTCTGACATCGCGATTATTTTGCATCGGAATAATGATATTCTTTAGAATTTCAATTTTTTGAATCTGATAATTTAGATCATAAAACGCATATCCTTTATAAATCCCGTTTTCTATTAACACCGCACTACGTTCATGAATCGTTCTGCCTTTATCTTTGAGTATCATATTTTGATCTTCAAAGGTATTCTTTGAAATAAACGAAGAAACCCTTAAATTATAGACTTCAGGAGTAATTTCGTAAATACATGCTCCATCACACTCTTTAATTTTATATTGAAAGCAAGCTTCATTTGAATCGTATAATCCTGTTAATTTTTGACATAACTGATAGTCAGCTGTGATTCGGAAGAGTGTATTTTTAGCTTCTTGCATAGATGAAAAAGAGGTGATTTCTTTCTTTCGACCATCCGCTTTTTGCAATTTTAAGTTTAAGTAGCCGTTTTTATCTTCTTCAGCATGCAAAGCAATATTAAATAAGTTTTTTCTTTGCGCACGATTAAAAATAGGCTTGTGAATTTTAATTTCTTCACTTTCTTTAAGTAATGCTATTAATTCACTTCCAGTTTCCTCAAAAGTAACTTTAAAAACTTGTGATTGTATTTTAATTGATTTTTTGTCAACACCAGTAAAATGTTGATTGATTCTTTTTTTAATGTTTTTACTTTTACCAATATATATTATCTTACCTTTTTCATTATGAATATAATAAACCCCAGTTTTTGAAGTAACACTTTCTATTATTGTATACAATTTTGGAGTAACTCCTTTAAGTATTTCTTTTTTTATTAGCTCTTTAACTATCGATTTCTCAGTGTCTTTTGCAAGTAATAATTGGAATAATTTTAACGTTGCTAAAGCATCGCCACTAGCTCGATGTCTATCAGCAATAGGTATTCCGAGTGCTCGAACCAGTTTTCCTAAGCTATGCGAAGGTTGTTCGGGTAATAGTTTTTGAGATAATTCAACGGTACATAAGGTTTGCTTATTGAAATCGAATCCTAGACGTCTGAATTCTGTTCGTAATATTCGATAATCAAAAGCAGTATTGTGAGCGACTAATACGCAATCATTTGTGATTTCAATTATTCGTTTCGCGACTTCATAAAACTTTGGCGCACTTCTTAACATTTCATTGTTGATGCCTGTTAATTTTATAACAAAAGGTTGAATAGGAATTTCAGGATTTACCAAACTTATAAATTGATCTACAATTTCGTAGCCGTCAAATTTATAAATTGCGATTTCAGTAATTCCTTCTTCGTTGAATTGTCCTCCGGTGGTTTCTATGTCGAGAATGCAGTAAATAGGCTCTATATTTAATTTAATTTTTAACGTCCTCCAAAAATATTACTTCCAATACGAACCATTGTACTTCCGCATTCAATTGCTAATTTGTAGTCTCCTGACATTCCCATTGATAAAGTATCTAAATTTTTCAACTTATCAAAAATCTTTTTTAAATATTCAAATTCTTTCCTGATTTGGATTTGGTTATCTGTAAAGGTCGCCATTCCCATTAAACCAACTATTCTGACATTATTAAAAATTTTAAATGATTTGGAGTTTAATAATTCGTTTAATTCTGATTCATTTAATCCAAATTTAGTTTCTTCTTCTGCAATGTAAATTTGAAGTAAACAGTCGATTATTCTATTGTATTTTAAGGCTTGTTTATTGATTTCTTCTAATAATTTTAAACTATCAACGCCGTGAATTAAACTCACATAAGGCGCCATAAATCTTACTTTATTTGTTTGAATGTGACCAATCATATGCCATTGAATATCTTTAGGCATTTGTTCCCATTTTTCTGTCATTTCTTGGATTTTATTTTCTCCAAAAATGCGTTGACCAGCATTGTAGGCTTCCATCAAGTCGGAAATAGGTTTTGTTTTTGAAACTGCAACAAGAGTTACATTTTCAGGTAATGAAGATTTAATATTAAGTAAATTTTCTTTTATTGACATTTAAAACTCAATTATGAAAGGAATTGTTTCGCAATATTCTCTGCTTTTTTACTTTGGCTATAATCATAGAATCCTTCACCCGATTTAGAACCTATTTTTCCTGCTCGTACCATATTTACTAAAAGAGGGCAAGGAGCGTATTTTGGATTTTTGAAACCGTCATACATTACATTTAATATAGCCAAACAAACATCAAGTCCAATAAAATCTGCTAATTGCAATGGCCCCATAGGTTGTCCCATTCCTAATTTCATTACGGTATCAATTTCATAAACACCAGCCACTTTATTGTATAAGGTTTCGATAGCCTCATTTATCATTGGCATTAATATTCTATTTGCAACAAATCCTGGATAATCATTAACTTCAACAGGAGTTTTACCTAATTTTTCAGATAATTCCATGATGATTTTAGTAACGTCATCAGATGTGTTATAACCGCGAATGATTTCTACCAATTTCATAATTGGCACCGGATTCATAAAGTGCATACCAATAACTCTTTCAGGATGAGCTACTACCGAACCTATTTGGGTAATTGAAATAGAAGAAGTATTGGTGGCTAAAATTGTATTGTGCGAACAAACATCATTCAGTTGTTTAAAAATACTTAATTTTAAATCTACATTTTCTGTTGCAGCTTCAACTATTAAATCAGCACCTACAACGCCATCTTTAATATCAGTATAAGTGATAATATTAGAAATAGTATTTATTTTATCCTCTATAGAAATAGTTCCTTTTGCTATCATTCGATCTAAATTTGTAGCAATAGTTGCCATTCCTTTATCCAATGATTTTTCTGAAATATCAATTAGTTTGACGGTAAATCCGCTTTGAGCAAATGTATGAGCAATTCCATTACCCATTGTTCCAGCACCAATTACAGCTATTATTTTCATATTATTATTTTTTAAAACAATCAATTATTTGATACGCAACTCTTAATGCATTTGCACCTTGTTCCAAAGTAACAACTGGAGTTGTGTTATTATTTATGGAATCTGCAAAGGAATTTAATTCATCCAAAATGGCATTATTTTGTTCCACCTCAGGATTTGCAAAATAGATTTGTTTTTTTACACCTTCTGCATTTTGCAATATCATATCAAAATCACCTGGAACTTCAGGAGCATCTTTCATTTTTACCACTTCACATTTTTTCTCAAGAAAATCGACAGAGATATAGGCGTCCTTTTGGAAGAATCTTGATTTACGCATATTTTTCAATGAAATTCTGCTCGCTGTTAAATTGGCCACACAGCCGTTTTCAAATTCAATTCTAGCATTAGCAATATCTGGGGTTTCACTTATAACCGAAACTCCACTTGCATTGATTAGTTTAACTTTGGAAGGAACTACACTCAAAATAGCATCAATATCATGAATCATTAAATCTAAAACTACTGGAACATCAGTACCACGAGGATTAAATTCTGCCAATCGATGCGTTTCAATAAACATTGGGTTTTCAATCATATCTTTTGTAGCAATAAATGCAGGATTGAATCTTTCTACGTGACCTACTTGTCCTTTTACATTGTATTCATTTGCTAAAGCTATAATTTCTTCTGCTTCAGCTACAGTATTAGAAATGGGTTTTTCAATAAATACATGCTTTCCTGATTTAATAGCCACTTTAGCACATTTGTAATGCGAAAGTGTTGGGGTTACAATATCAATAACATCTACAGCGTGAATTAAGGTTGCAATTGTATGAAATTGTTTGTATCCAAATTCTTGAGCTATTTTTGCCCCATTCTCATGATTTTCATCATAAAAACCAACCAATTCGTATTTTTCTGATTGTTGTAATAATCGTAAATGTATTTTTCCAAGATGCCCGGCACCTAAAACTCCTACTTTTAACATGACTAAGTATTTTCAACAAAAATAGCAATAAATTGATAATAAATTAATGCATTTAAAATTAAATCCATCATTTGATTTGTCAATTACTTTCTTAAATTTACATCATTAATTATAATTAGTTTTGAAAGATACAGCCAAACATCAAGGACTTAGAAATCAGCTCGTAAAATTATTACAAGAAAAGGGAATTGTTGACAAAAACGTATTGAAAGCAATTAGTGCTATTCCTCGGCATCTTTTTTTAAATTCTAGTTTTGAAGATTATGCCTATCAAGATAAAGCGTTTCCGATTGGGGCAGGACAAACTATATCGCAACCCTATACAGTCGCTTTTCAAAGTCAATTATTAGAAATCAAAAAAGGAGATAAAATTCTAGAAATTGGTACCGGCTCAGGATATCAAACAGCAGTTTTATTTTTAATGGGAGCCAAGGTTTATAGTGTAGAAAGACAAAATGAATTGTTCAAACAGGCATCATCCTTGTTGCCAAAATTAGGGATTCGTCCCAAACATCTTTCCTTTGGAGATGGCTATAAAGGCCTGCCAAATCACGCTCCATTTGATAGCATAATTGTTACTGCTGGAGCTCCTTCAATTCCAAAACCATTAATGGCGCAATTAAAAATAGGAGGTAAGTTGATTATTCCTGTTGGAGATGAAAATCAAATTATGATCAAGTTGATTAGAAAAAACGAAACTCAATTTGAAAAATACGAATTAGGTGAATTTAAATTTGTTCCCTTGCTAGAGGATAAAAAATAAAACAAAAACCCGGAAATATTACGGTTTTATTGTCCAATAATTTTTAAATACCGCTCCAAACTTTCTTTCTCTATTTGAGCAATAAACATCAAAAAATCTTCTTTTTTGTTTTTAGTTTGAGCTGTTTCAAGCGCATTGTAGTATTGCATTCGATTTTCGTAATCCCCTTTTATATTTGCAATTACATAGCCATGTTGAAGCAAAACTAGGTTCATTACTAAACGAGAACTTCTACCATTTCCATCAATAAAAGGATGAATGGTTAACATTCTTTCATGAAGTTCAGCAGCTAATAGAATAGGATGTAATCTCTTTTTATTGGATTCATACCAAATAAAGAAATCTTCCATTTCTTTGGCGATCAAAAAGGGTTGTGGGGGTAAATTAGAACTTCCTTTAATCATCACTTGCACTTTTCTATATTTTCCCGCATCTTCAGGTTGAATTCCTCTCAAAATTAGGTTATGAATAGAAAGTACTTCTCGCTCATTTAAAGGAGAATTTCTTTCTATTAAATGTTTAATGTAAACAATTGCCTCCTGGTGATTGATAACTTCAAGATGCTCTCTCATACTTTTACCTGAAATAGTAAGCCCTTCATTAATAACTAAATCGGTTTCCCGAAGCGTTAAAGTATTTCCCTCAATTCTATTGCTTTCAAAGGTGTATTCTAATTCTAAAGCTTGAGAAATTTTAAAACTATCCAGTTTTCTAAAAGTATCTAATTTTGTTTTTAATACATCTATTTCATTAATAATGGTGGATAAATTAGTTGAAATTTTTCTTTTGGTAATATCATAACTGTTTTCAACTTTTTCACGAACAATATTCATCGCTTTTAATGCATATTCATCGTTACCTATTTCATATAGTAATTTCTCTTTGAACCATGCAACCATTATTGTTTCTAGTTCAATTTCTAATAGCGATGCTAACTTAATTACTTGATCTTTAGTAGGTTTTCTAGAACCACTTTCAAATTTACTAATAAGTGCTTGATCGATACCTAAGAGCTGTGCTACCTCTCTAGTTTTAAATCCTTTTATTTCTCTAGCTTCTTTTAATAAATTTTTCATTTTTAATATTAAATATTGTCAAGACAAATTCAGTCATATATTTTCAAAAAAAAATACTTTTTTCAATATTCTTTTTTTATTCGATCTAAATCTCTTTTGGTATCTTGTTCTTTCAACGATTCTCTTTTGTCATATGTTTTTTTACCTCGGCATAGGCCAATTTCTAATTTAGCAATACCTTTTTCATTGGTAAATAATTTTAAAGGAACAATTGTAAGTCCTTTTGCTTGTACACTTCTTTCCAATCCTTTAAGTTCTCTTTTATTTAATAGTAATTTTCTTTCACTTCGAGCTTTGTGATTGAATTGATTTCCGTAGGTATATTCTTCAATGTAAGTGTTTATTGCGAATAATTCTAAACCGCTAAATTCGCAAAAACTTTCTGTAATATTTGCTTTACCAAGGCGTATGGATTTAATTTCCGTTCCAGCTAAAACTAATCCAGCAGTGTAGGTTTCGATTATTTCATAATCAAATCTGGCTCTTTTGTTTAATATGTTTATAGTTTTTAGCATCTAGGTACAAATGTACAATAACAATTTATTAATTTTGTTGGTAGATAAGATCTTTTTAACCCCTTTAATTGTACTATTTTATTTTATGTCAAACAATAATCCTGATCCACTTCATGGCGTTACCCTTCAAAAAATAATGGAGCATTTAGTTGATTATTATGGTTTTGATACCTTAGGAGAGTTGATTAAAATAAAGTGTTTTACTTCAAATCCTAGTATAAAATCAAGCCTGACTTTTTTGAGAAAAACGGATTGGGCTAGAAAAAAAGTCGAAGAATTGTATATTAAATCTTTACGATAGTTTTCTGTGTTTCCAGCGTTTATGGGTCCACAGATAATATTCTGGCTGTTCATAAATCTGTTGTTCAACCAATTTTAAAAATCGATCTGTAATTACGTAATTAGGTTCTTCTTTAGCATTTTCAGATAATACTTCTAACTCCGCTTCATAGAAACCTCGACCAAGTTTTTTTGTTCTTAAAAAAAGAACATTCATGTCATATTTTTTCGCCAACATTTCCCCTCCAGTATGAATTGGTACTTCAATACCCATAAATTTATTCCAGTGAAAAAAGGAACCTAATTTGGGAGATTGATCACTGATTAAACCGTACAAACTAAGTTTATTGTTCCTATAATTGTTTCCCATTTCAGGAATTGTATCTTTTGTTGTGATTAAGGTAGCCTTAAATTTAGATCGAATGTCGCGAACCAGTTTGTCAAAATAGCGATTATTGATTTTTTTATAAACAGCATAACCTTCAAATGAAATTTTGCTATTTATTGAAATTGCCCATTCATAACTTGCATAATGAGCGCAAAGTAAAGCGATACTTTTTCCTTTTTTCTCTAAATAGTCATAAACCTCTATATTTTTAAATTTATACCTTCTTTCCATCTCAGTTTTCGAAATAGTCAGTGTTTTGATCATTTCTAAAAAAACGTCACACATGTTTTGATAAGACTTTTTTTCAATAATCAATCTTTCTTTATCAGATAAATTGGGAAGTGTTAATGCTAAATTCTCTCTTACAATTTTTTTTCTATAACCAATAATGTAGTAGGTTAAAATATAAAATCCATCTGAAAGAACATATAATAATCTAAATGGAAGTTTGGAAATACACCATAAGATTGGATAAAGAAATATATAAATTAGTAACTGCATTCGTAAATTAATTTTTGCAAATATACATTAAATAATTTTTTTCAAATCGAATCTATAATTCTAAAAAACTATCTTTACTTTTCAAATTTTACTAAATTTATTACTATGAATATTTTATTAATTATAATCATCCTACTAACTGTAGTTTTTAGTTTCAAGGGTTTTGACGACAGTACTTTTTTTAGAAAATTTGAATTTCATATTGGTAGTATTCAATCTGGAGAGCAATTCCGAATGATATCTTCTGCATTTTTACATGCCGATATTTCACATTTAGCCTTTAATATGTTGACACTGTATTTTTTTGCCCCAGTTGTCTATGGTTATTTAGGAAATTTTTCTTTTGGATTGATTTATTTAGGAAGTTTAATTTTTGGTAGTTTATTGACTTTGTATTTTCATTCAAATGATTATTCCTATCGCGCAATTGGCGCTTCTGGAGCGGTCACAGGAGTTTTATATTCAGCCATTTTATTGCAACCCGATATGAATTTGTATCTATTTTTTATACCCATTCCTATACCTGCATACATTTTTGGAATTGGATATTTACTTTATTCTATTTACGGAATGAAGACTAAAAGAGACAATATTGGACACACCGCTCATTTTGGTGGAGCAATTGGAGGTTATTTGATAACTTTGGTAAAAGAACCCCATCTATTAATTGATAATCTTGAAATGGTAATTTTACTAGCAATTCCTATTGTATTGTTGTTTATTTTAGCGAAGCTGGGAAAAATATAGTTTTCTAAATAAAATATAAAAGCCTAGTTTCAAACTGGGCTTTTTTGTGGGGAGAGCAGGATTCGAACCTGCGAAGTTCACAAAGCAGATTTACAGTTTGCCCTCGTTGGCCGCTTGAGTATCTCCCCAATAAATTCAATATATTGAAACGGCAAACGGCCGCAAATATAGCAACACTTTTTAGCTTTCCAAATAATTAAAGTACTTAATCTAGGGCCATTTTTTGACCAATTGGTATTGAATTAAATAAAAAAAAATCTCCACCAGGGAGATTTAATTTATACTTAAATTAGATGGTTTATGAACCTAAAAGAGAAGCTATTTTAGCATTTAATTCTTCTCCACGTAGGTCTTTTGCAATGATAACTCCTTTTGCATCTAATATATAAATAGAAGGAATAGCATTGATGCCATACTGTAAAGCAATTGGATCCTCAAATTCTTTTAAATTAGAAACATGGTTCCAAGTTAATTTGTCTTTTGCAATAGCAGCTTTCCAAGCAGATGCTTCTTTGTCCAAAGAAACACTTAAAATATTTAAACCTTTGTCATGGTATTTTGCATACAATGCTACTACATTTGGATTTTCAGCACGACAAGGTTTGCACCAAGAAGCCCAAAAATCAACTATAGTAACTTTTCCTAATGATTGTTTTAAAGAAATAGATTTGCCTTCAGGATTCGGTCCTTTAAAATCTGGAGCCACACTTCCTACATTAGCAGCTGGATCCACAGTAACCGGGTTAGCTATTTTGTCTAATTTAGATTGAATTGATTTCCCTGGTTTATATTTTTTCAATTCAGGACTGAATCCGGCATATATTTTTTTAACTCTAACTAAATCTGCAGCTGGATCGTTTAGCATACTATCTAAAATTAATGCAGATAATAAGGCTTTTGGATTTCCTTCAGCAAATTTAACATAAAATTCCATTCCTTCTTTTTGTATCCCTTGATATTCTTTCATCAACTTATTGATAGTAATGGTGTCTTTTGCTTCTTGGGCACCTTTCATTTTAGCCATATTGGCATTTTGAAAATTGGTCAATTTCTTTTGAAAATCTTTTTGGAATTTTGTTAGATCGTCATTAAATTTTGAAAAAACATCATTATTGAAAGTCCCTGATAATTTTGATTTTTGAAGGCTGTCTTTATCAACAACAACATTAATATCACCATTTTCTAGAACAAACGGCACTTTTCCTTGAATAGCTTCAACTTGAAGTAACATGATTTCTGGTTCTTTTGCAGAACCTTTCATTGTAAATTTACCGTCTTTAACTTTAACAGTATCTAAAGGAACAAATTGTCCCATTTCATCTTGTTTTTCAAGTACTACTGTTTTTCCATCAGCAATACCTTTTACAGTTCCTGAAATAAAATATTCATTTTCTCCTGCTTTTTTACACGAAATGATAACTGTAATTACAGTAAATAGCATTAAAATTTTTTTCATTTTATATTTGTTTTTGAATTTAAGTTGCAAAAGTATTTAAAAATAATAATGTTGTAACAAATAATTACATAATTTTTTATTATTTTATAGTTAAAGGACACACAAAAATGGTTAATGGAACTTTTGTATTTCGAATACCAACGATCCCATTTTCTACATTTGTAAAATGATGAAATCCACGAGATTTCAATATTGAAGCCATTATCACTGAACGATAACCACCTGCACAATGCAAATAGAATTTATCATTTTTAGGGACTAAATCCAAATGAGAATTAATAGTATCTAAAGGTAAGTTTATTGAATTCTCAACATGTTCTGCTTCGTATTCGCTTGGCTTTCTTGCGTCTACAATGATACTTTGGTTGTTTACTTCAATTGAAAATTGTTCTGGCGATATAGAATGAATACTATCGGTTTCAAATCCTGATTTTTTCCATGCCTCAATCCCTCCTTCTAGGTAACCCAAAACATTGTCAAAACCGACTCTAGAAAGTCGAGTTATCGTTTCATTTTCCATTCCGTTTGGGGTGATTAATATAATGGGTTGTTTTGTATTCATGATTAATAAACCTACCCAAGGGGCAAAATTTCCCTGTATACCTATAAAAATCGATCTAGGTATATGGCATTTCACAAAATCATTTTCATGACGAACATCTAAAATTATTGCATCAGTATCATTTGCAATAGCATTAAAATCAAAGGGATTTAAAGGTTTTTTAGACTTATCAATAACAGAATCTAAACTTTCATAGCCTTGAATATTCATCATTACATTTTGAGGAAAATAGGCGGGCGGTGCTCCTAAACCGTCTAATACCTCAGCAGTAAATTCAACTTTAGTCATATTTGCTCTTAAAGCGTAATTCGTTTTCTTTTGATTTCCTAAAGTATCGGTAGTTTCCTTACTCATGTTTTTCCCACATGCGCTTCCGGCACCATGACTAGGATAAATAATTAAATTATTAGATAGGGGCATGATTTTGTTTCGTAATGAATCAAATAAATACGAAGCCAGTTTTTCTTGCGTTAAGTCATTTACTAACGATTGAGCCAAATCAGGTCTTCCCACATCGCCAATAAATAAGGTATCACCAGTTATTATTCCATGTTCTTTTCCATTTTCATCAATCAATAAATAGCAAGTACTTTCCATAGTATGTCCTGGAGTGTGAATCGCTTTAATAATATAATCACCCACTTTGAACTCTTGATTATCTGTTGCAACAATCGAGTCAAAGGCAGGTTTAGCTGTAGGTCCAAAAACAATTTTTCCACCAGTTTTATTAGCTAAATCCAAATGTCCCGAAACGAAATCAGCATGAAAATGTGTTTCAAAAATGTACTTTATTTTTGCTTGGTCTAAATTAGCTTTTTCAATGTAAGGCTGAACTTCTCTTAATGGATCAAATATGGCAACTTCGCCTTTATTTTCTATATAATAAGCAGCTTGAGCAATACATCCGGTATAAATTTGTTGAATTTTCATTATATAAATTTGTATAATATTAGAATAAAACTTCTTTTGTTATTATAAAAACAGCCATGGTTAATACAAACCAGCCAAATATTTTTTTCAAACTTCTGTCATTAATAAATCGACTTAAATAGATTCCAATAAAAATTCCTGTCATTGCAAATGCAGCGAATAAAAATAGGAAATTCCAATCAGGATTTATATTTTGTACATCACCTGAAAAACCAATTAAGGAATTACAAGCAATTATAAACAAAGATGTTCCAATTGCTTTTTTAATGGGTAATTTAGCAAAATGAACTAAAGCTGGGATAATCAAAAAACCTCCGCCAGCACCAATCAATCCTATTAAAATTCCCAGGCAAAAAATTTGAAATACAATCAAATAGATAGATGTTTTTTTTTCAATAACCTTTAAAGACGGTACTTTAGGTACCTTAAGCATAAATAAAGCTGCAAAAAACATCACTACTGCAAATAATCCCATTAAAAATAAATCCTTGGTTATGGTTAAATAACTATTTTGAATTATTATTTCTGGGATGGAATGCACAATGTATTTTCTAGTAATATAAACTGAAATTAAAGATGGAATTGCAAATAGCAAACCCGTTTTTAAAACTACATTACCCTTTTTTAGATTAATTAAAGTTCCAAATGTAGAAGTTATACCAACGATGAAAAGGGAATAAGAAGAGGCTATTACAGGATTAAAATTTAAAATATAAACCAATACAGGAACAGTTAATATAGAACCACCGCCTCCGATTAAACCGAGAATTATCCCAATTAATAGTGCGCAAAAATATTCTATAAATTCTATCATGAGAAATTTAATAATTTTTTCAAATTTAGGAAAAATAAATTGGAGTGAATTAATATGTTTTAAATACTTTAACTAAAAATTATTATTCGTTTTTGTCTATAAAACATAAATTATATTAATTTTATTTTCATGAAAAATGAATTTAGAAAAGGTTTTTATTTTAAGCAATATCAAGCGCCATTTCAATCACCATTTGATAGACTTTTTGAAGTTTTTAAAGAGTTAATAATCCATACCTCTGGTGATTTTGATGAGGCAATTGATTGGTTACGAGAGTTGGATATAGAATATAAATTGACTGACTCTAGTTATACAATTGATGATTTTATTGAAGATTTAAAGAAAAAAGGATATATTCGAGAAGAACTAAAAGAGGATGGTTCATCAGAAACTAGTATTACTGCGAAAACCGAACGGGCAATTCGCCAACAGGCTTTGGATCAAATCTTTGGCAATCTTAAGCGTTCCGGTAATGGAAATCATAAATCAAAACATTCAGGAAACGGCGACGAGCACTCAGGTGAATTGCGTGAATTTCATTTTGGAGATGCATTAGAACAAATTTCACTGACAGAAAGTTTGCGTAATGCGCAAATTAACAATGGAGTAGGGGATTTTCAATTGACTGAAAAAGATTTGGTGGTAGAAGAGACCCAATTTAAATCACAAATGAGTACTGTATTGATGATAGATATCAGTCACAGTATGATTCTTTATGGTGAAGACCGGATTACTCCAGCTAAAAAAGTAGCAATGGCATTGGCCGAATTAATCACAACGAGATACCCAAAAGACACGTTAGATATTTTGGTTTTTGGTAATGATGCTTGGACCATTGCTATTAGTGATTTACCTTATCTAAAAGTAGGTCCATACCACACCAATACAGTTGCTGGTTTGCAATTAGCGATGGATTTACTCCGACGAAAGCGCAACACCAACAAGCAGATCTTTATGATTACCGATGGAAAACCAAGTTGTGTTCGTGAGAAAGATGGCGATTATTATATGAACAGCAACGGATTGGATGAATACATTGTCAATAAATGCTATAGCCAAGCGCAACAAGCAAGAAAATTACACATTCCAATTACCACTTTTATGATTGCAAATGATCCGTATTTGCAAAAATTCGTCAATCGATTTACAGAAGAAAATCAAGGAAAAGCTTTTTATACGGGTTTAAAAGGGCTAGGGGAAATGATTTTTGAGGATTATGAAACGAATCGAAAAAAGAGAATAAAATAGATTTTTAACACAATAAGTATAGAACGATAATTTACCAATATGAAAATAGAAACCATTACTACTTTAGGACAATTAAAAGCTGCAGGTTACCAAAGTAAAAGTATTAAAGACGAATTGCGAAATAACCTAAGAGAAAAAATCAAAGCTGGAAAACCCGTATTTGAAGGCGTTCATGGATTTGAAAACACGGTTATTCCAGAATTAGAACGAGCTATATTATCAAGACATAATATTAATTTATTGGGACTTCGCGGCCAAGCCAAAACAAGATTGGCGCGTTTAATGATAGAATTGCTAGATGAATATATGCCAATTGTTAAGGGTTCAGAAATTAACGACGATCCATTGAAACCCATCTCTCGTTTTGCAATAGATTTAATTGCTACTCTAGGAGATAAAACCCCAATTCATTGGATTCACAGAAGTGAAAGATTTTTTGAAAAATTAGCTACCCCTGATGTTACAGTGGCGGATTTGATAGGTGATGTAGATCCAATAAAAGCTGCAAACTTAAAATTGTCCTATGCTGATGACCGGGTAATTCACTTTGGAATGATACCAAGGGCCAATCGGTGCATATTTGTAATCAATGAATTGCCAGATTTACAAGCTCGAATTCAAGTTGCTTTATTCAATATTTTGCAAGAAGGAGATATTCAAATTCGGGGGTTTAAATTGAGAATGCCTCTGGATATGCAATTTGTTTTTACAGCAAATCCAGAAGATTATACCAATCGAGGAAGTATTGTTACGCCTTTAAAAGACAGAATTGGCTCACAAATCTTGACGCACTATCCGGAAACAATTAAAATTGCAAGAACAATAACGGAACAAGAGGCTAAATTGGATCAGATTCAAAGTGATGCGGTTTATGTTCCTTCATTAGCTAAAGATTTATTAGAACAAATCGTTTTTGAAGCTCGTGAAAGTGAATATATTGACAATAAGAGTGGAGTGAGTGCAAGGATGAGTATTACAGCTTTTGAGAATTTATTGAGTACTGCTGAACGTCGTGCGTTAAAATCTGGAATAGATAAAACTACGGTTAGATTATCCGATTTTATGGGGATTATTCCTGCAATTACTGGTAAGGTAGAATTAGTTTACGAAGGAGAACAGGAAGGTGCAGCCGTTGTAGCACAACATTTAATTGGCGATGCCATTCACACCTTTTTTCCAGCCTATTTCCCGAAGATTGAAAAACTAGAAAAGCAAGATGAAAAAACAGCTTATTCTGATTTAATTGAATGGTTTTTTACTGAGAGTGGGTTTGAATTACTAGATGATGCTTCGGATGAAGAATACAAATCAACATTAGATTCAATTGAACCATTAGCAATTTTATTAAAAAAATACCAGCCTCAACTCGATGACGATGATACATATTTTATGAAAGAGTTTGTTTTATGGGCTTTAGTTGAATATGATAAATTAAGTAAAGAAAGGATTTCTCATGGGCATCAATTCAGTGATATTTATGGAAATTACATCAATAAATTGTAATAAAAAAGGGGTTTAAACGTAGTCTAAACCCCTTTTTTATTTAATATAAACTTAATCTTGGTTAATTGTTTTTCTCCAAGTAAAAGCATTTAAAATGTGTCTTTTTGCAAATCTTCCAGGCGAATCTGCATTTACCATTTTAACATAAGTCGCTTTAGGAACGCTGATATATTCGTAAACGCTTCCATTTGAAAAATTTATAATTAATCTTCCATCAACAAATTTATAATCTGTAATTGTTGAAGTACTAATAGTTTCAGTGTATTCTGGTAAGTTTTGTTTGATAGTTTCAGGGTTGATACTTACCAAAAAGTGATAAGCTTCAATAATTTTTTTACTATTTTCTTCTGCAGCTTTCAAACCTTCATCATCACCTTGAAATTTATCAGGATGTGCGTCTTTCATCGCATTGCGATAGATCGTTTTTAAATCCTTTAAATCTACAGTTTTATCAACGTTTAGTAATTTTCTGTATTCAACTATTTTTTTCATAAACTTATTAAATAAGCGTCTTTCAAATGATATAATTTATTTTACATTCATTAAAAATGACAAATTTTTTGCAAAGGTACATTTAAATAAAACAATTCCAATTATTTTAAAATAAAAAGCCATTTTGTGAACAATAAAAACTATTAATAATTTGTATATTGTAAATCTATTTTATTCCATTTTTGATATTATAATTGCAAATTTATAAACTCATGAAAAACTTAATTCTTATTAGACATGCAAAATCCAGTTGGGAGGAACCAGTTAGTGATAAAGATCGTTGTTTAACGGCAAGAGGTAAAAATGACGCGGCATTAGTTTCATTAGATTGTTCCAATTTGTTAAAAGATAATTTCGTACTATTTAGTAGCAAGGCTAGGAGAGCTTTTGATACAGCTACTATTTTTGCAACTAATTTTTCATTCCCTTTAAATGATATAATAATTAGCGAAGATTTATACACATTTGATGAAAATCAATTAGAAAAAACGATTCGATCATTAAGTAATGATTTAGAAAATGTTATTCTTTTTGGGCATAATGCGGCTATAACAAATTTTGTTAATAAATTTGGCGATATATTTATTGAAAATGTTCCAACATCGGGTTTAGTTTGGATTAAATTTGACAGTCAGGAATGGAAATTATTAACAAAAGGGAAAATACAAAAAATGCTATTTCCTAGAGATTTAAAAATATGAACAAGAATTTTGAAAACCAATACATTGATAGAGAAAAAAGTTGGCTTGCTTTTAATGCTAGAGTTCTTCAGGAGGCTTCTGATGAAAACGTCCCATTATTAGACCGTTTGCGTTTTTTAGGTATATTTTCAAATAACTTAGATGAGTTTTTTCGAGTTCGATTTGCAGCTATCCGAAGATTGAGTTTGTCGGGAATATCAGGTGAGAAAGTACTCATGGGAATTAGCGCTAATCAGTTGGTTAAGGATATTACTGAAATTGTAATTGAACAGCAAACAGAAAGTTTAAGGATTTTGAAAATTATTGAAGATAAATTACAAGCTCAAAATATCTTCATAATTGATGAAAGTCAAATTACAAGTGAACAAGAGAATTTTATTAAAGATTTTTTTATTCAAAAAGTAAGTCCTGCATTAGTCACTATTATCTTAAATGATTTATCTGAATTTCCTATTTTAAAAGATACACTTGGTTATTTAGCGGTAAAATTAGTAATGAAATCAGAAGAAGAACCAAAAATGTTAGGATTGGTTAAACCTAAAAAAGAGATTCGTTATGCTGTAATTGAATTTCCAAAATCAATTAATCGGTTTGTGGTTTTACCTTCTGTAGACGATAAGCAATATGTAATTTTGTTAGACGATGTAATTCGTCTCAATTTATCAAGCTTATTCAATATTTTTGAATACGAAAGTATCTCTGCACATATGATAAAAATTACTCGTGACGCGCAATTGGATATTGATAGCGATATGAGTAAAAGTATGCTTGAAAAAATTGCTACAAGTGTAAAAGATAGAAGAATAGGGGAGCCTGTAAGATTTGTATATGATCAATCTATTGGAAAGGATACCTTAAAATTCTTCTTAACCAATATGGGAATTGATGCTTCTGACAGTATTATTCCTGGAGGCAGGTACCACAACCGTCGTGATTTTATGGATTTTCCAAATCTTGGTAGATTTGATTTATTATACGAGCCAAAAATCCCATTACCCGTTGAAGGGTTAAGTCTTGATGGTAGTATTTTAAATAAAATAGCTAAGAAAGATTATCTTATAAATGCACCCTACCAATCGTTTTCTTATATCATTAAATTTTTAAGAGAAGCTGCATTAGATCCTCATGTTACAGCAATAAAAATTACTTTATATCGATTAGCGAAAAACTCCCAAGTAATTAGTTCTCTAATTAATGCAGCTAAAAACGGAAAGAAAGTAACCGTTCAAATTGAATTACAAGCGCGTTTTGATGAAGCCAGTAATATTTCTTATGCGGAACAAATGCAAACGGAAGGTATCGAATTAATTTTCGGAATTAAGGGTTTGAAAGTCCATAGTAAAATTTGTTTGGTGGAAAGAATTCAGAGTGGAAAATTAGTTCGTTATGGTTTTATTTCAACAGGTAATTTCAATGAAGCAACTGCTAGAGTTTATACTGATGTAACTTTATTTACAAGTCACCAGCAAATTTTAAAAGACGTTTCAAAGGTTTTTGAATTCTTTAATGTAAATTACAGGGTTCATCGTTATAAACATTTAATTGTATCTCCCCACTATTCGCGTACAAGAATTAATAAACTAATTGAGCGTGAAATTACTAATGCTGAAAATGGTAAAATTGCATTCATAAAGTTGAAATTAAATAGTTTGACAGATGTTCAGTTAATAGATAAATTATACGAAGCTAGTAATGCAGGGGTATCAATTCAACTTCAAATTAGAGGGATATGTTCTTTGATTCCTGGTGTTAAAGGCATGAGTTCAAATATTGAAGCGATAAGTATAGTAGACAATTATTTAGAGCATTCTAGAATATTTATTTTTGGAAATGGAAATGACCCTGAAGTCTTTATTTCTTCGGCTGATTTTATGACTAGAAATATTGATGGAAGAGTTGAAGTAACCTGCCCTATTTACGATGAAAGAATTAAAAATGAACTTATCGATATTTTCAATATTGGTTGGAAAGGAAATGTTAAATCCCGTTTGCATTCACTTAAATTAGATAACAAATATCGCTTGAAGGATAATAATATTGTATTTAGAGCCCAACAAGAAATGTACAATTACTACTTAAATCGTCTAGATATAATAAAAGAAGATTTATAAATTATTATAAATTTAGCTTAAAATAGATAATTAATGATTACAATTAAAAAATATGCTGCAATAGATGTTGGCTCAAATGCAATGCGACTTTTGGTAGCTAATATTATTGAGGAAAAAGGAAAAGAAACGCAATTTAGCAAAAGTGCTTTAGTTCGGGTTCCTATTCGTTTAGGTCAAGACGCTTTTACTGTTGGGGAAATTTCGGAAGAGAATATCGATAGAATGGTTGATGCAATGAAAGCTTTTAAGCTTTTGATGAAAGTTCATAAAGTGGAAAAATACATGGCCTGTGCTACTTCAGCAATGCGCGAAGCTTATAATGGTCGAGAAGTAATTGACATAATTAAGAAAAAGGCGGATATAGAGATAAATATAATTGATGGAAAAACAGAAGCGGCAATAATCGCTTCAACTGATTTACATTATTTATTAAAAACAGAAAAAACTTATCTCTATGTTGATGTTGGTGGTGGAAGTACTGAATTTTCTTTATTTTCCAATGGTAAAATGATTGTATCAAAATCATTTAAAGCGGGAACAGTACGTCTACTAAATGAAGTAGTTTCAGAAATAGTTTGGCATGAAATTGAAAAATGGATTAAAACCAATACTGAAATCTATGATGAGGTAACTCTAATTGGTTCAGGAGGTAACATCAATAAATTGTTTAAAATGTCAGGAAAAATGGAAGATAAACCATTGTCTTACATGTATGTAAATTCACAATTCACTTACCTGAATTCACTTACTTACGAACAAAGAATTACAGAATTAGGATTAAACGCTGATAGAGCCGACGTGATCGTTTTAGCCACAAAAATATATCTAAATGCTATGAAATGGAGTGGAGCTAGAAGCATTTATGTTCCAAAAATCGGTCTGTCAGATGGAATTGTAAAAGCACTTTACTACGGTAAAATTTAAATATCCAGTTCGAAAGTTTTTCTAAGTATTTCTAAATTGTGATTGATTTCTGTTAATCGATTGTATTTTTCCTGAGGTGTAAACGCCTTTTTGGTTGTAACGCTTTCATTCACAATTACTTCAATTGTAATATTATGATTGTGTAAATGTCCTTTTAAATAGCCTAACAAACCAATTTTCTCCGATTCAAAATCGATTTTGGAACCTTGATTCGGTAACTCTAAAGTGATTGTGGTGCCATTTAACTTTGGATCGTTAATCAGTAATAAAGATTCCATGATTTTATACCCTTTATCCCCTAATCGTTGCGCGTATTTGTTCCAATACAACAACATATCCGTTTCATTAAACTCTTCAGTCGGTAAATGAACCTCCTCTTTAATTATTGATTTTCCAGCTTCTAGAAGTTCTTTTTTTGCTTTTATACTCGCCAATGAAAAGGCAGAAACTTTAGGTTCGGAGGCAATATCTATCAAAGTTGGTACTTCTCTTTTTTCAACTGGCCGTTCCTGTACAATATTTTCAATTGGAATATCTTCAGGTTTAATATTTTCTGAGATTATTTCTTCTACTTCAACAATTTCAAAGGTTTCCTCTTCAACTTCAATAGTAATTTCTGGAATAATTTCAGGCTTTATTTCGACCTTATCATTAGGTTTATCTACAACAGTTTTATCTGTTATTGAATAATTGGCAATTTTAAAATGTGTTGGAGGAATTATATAAGATTTACCCTTTTTTTTTTCTCCATCAAAAGTGATAGAGGCCAATTGCATTAAGCAAAGTTCAACCAGTAATCGCTGGTTTTGACTGATTTTATATTTCAAGTCACAATCATTGGCAATTTGAATTCCTTCTAGTAAAAAGTCTTGCGTCGTTTTTTGAGATTGAATCTCATATAATTTTTGGGCTTGTTCACCAACTTCCAATAGCGAAATAGTGGTGGGAGTTTTGCATACTAATAAATCTCTAAAATGGGAAGCCAATCCAGCAATAAAGTGATGTCCATCAAATCCTTTTGACAAGATTTCGTTGTAAGACATCAATAATTCTGGAATTTTATTATCAATAATTAAATCGGTAACATTGATGTAAGTTTCAAAATCAAGTACGTTCAAATTTTCTGTAACTGCCTGACGTGTAAGGTTATTTCCACAAAATGACACAACTCTATCAAATATAGATAAGGCATCACGCATCGCACCATCAGCTTTTTGGGCGATAATATGTAACGCATCGTCCTCGAATTTTACACCTTGACTTTCTGCAACTTCGGCTAAATGTTCTCTCGCGTCTTTTACTGTAATTCTTTTGAAATCAAATATCTGACAACGTGATAAAATAGTAGGTATAATTTTGTGTTTTTCTGTGGTTGCCAATATAAAAATGGCATGTTTTGGTGGTTCTTCTAATGTTTTCAAAAACGCATTAAAAGCTGCTGCTGATAACATGTGCACCTCGTCAATAATATAAACCTTGTATTTTCCTGTTTGTGGAGGAATTCTTACTTGATCAATCAAATTTCGAATGTCATCAACAGAGTTATTCGAAGCCGCATCTAATTCAAATACATTAAATGCAAAATCTTCTAACGGATCATCATAACCGGGTTGGTTGATTTTTCTTGCTAATATTCTTGCGCAAGTAGTTTTCCCAACTCCTCTAGGGCCTGTAAACAAAAGGGCTGAAGCTAAATGATTGGTTTCTATAGCATTTAATAAAGTATTGGTAATGGCTTTTTGACCTACAACATCTTTAAATGTTTGAGGGCGATATTTACGAGCCGACACTACAAATTCTTCCATAGAAAATTTTTGGTTTACAAATATAGATTTATTATTTCAATTTTGAAATTCTAATTTTTAAAATTATTCTTTATCTTATTTATTAAAATTAAAGCTATAATCTTTCAAATATTTATTCAATTATTATTGTAGATTTGCATCGCAGACCGCCTTATCGCCACACTTAGGTGTGGAGGAAAGTCCGGACACCAAAGAGAAGCATAGCGGGTAACGCCCGCCATTTCGAGCAATTGAAAGAGGACAAGTGCAACAGAAAGCAGGTACAGGTAATGCTGTAGTGAAACCAGGTAAACTCTATGCGGTGAAATTTCAAGTATATCAATAGTTAAGGGCTTCTCGTCCGTTGTTGAAGGGTAGAAAGATGGAGCTCGCGAGTAATTT
>CALPMA020000016.1 GCA_943324545.2 Chitinophaga pinensis | reverse complement strand
CATCAGATTGAGCACCATTTGTTTCCTAATATTTGCCACGTTCATTACAATAAAATTTCACAATTTGTAAAAGAGGCTGCTCAAGAAGCCAATCTTCCCTATTACGAATATAAATCAATGAGAGCAGCGGTAATTGCGCACTTCAAACATTTGAAAGAGCTAGGAATGAAACCAGAACTTTCAGCATAAAAATTAAAACAACAATAAATAACTACAACAAACAACAAGAATGAATGCACTTTCGGATAGGATAAATAATTTATCTACCTCACAAACATTAGCAATGGCAGCATTGGCTAGAGAATTAAAAGCACAAGGAAAAGATATTATTAGTCTAAGTTTAGGTGAACCCGATTTTAATACTCCAGATTTTATTAAGGAGGCCGCTAAAAAAGCAATCGAAGATAATTATAGCACCTACTCTCCTGTAGAAGGATACCAAGATTTGAAAGAAGCCATTTGTAGAAAATTCAAAAGAGACAATGATTTAGAATACAAACCATCACAAATTGTAGTTTCAACAGGTGCAAAACAATCTTTATACAATATAGCTCAAGTAATGCTAAATGATGGTGATGAGGTGATTTTACCAGCTCCGTATTGGGTAAGTTACTTTGAAATAATTAAATTATCGGGAGGGGTTCCGGTTGAAGTTCCTACTTCAATTGAAAGTGATTTCAAAATTACACCTTCACAATTAGAAGCTGCCATAACCCCAAAAACGAAAATGATGTGGTTCAGTTCGCCTTGTAATCCAAGTGGATCTGTTTACAGCAGAGAGGAATTAACCGATCTTGCAAAAGTTTTAGAAAAATATCCAAACATCTATGTTGTTGCTGATGAAATTTATGAGCACATTAATTTCTCAGGTACTTTTTGCAGCATTGGATCAATTCCAGGTATGCTTGAAAAAACAGTAACCGTAAATGGTGTTGCAAAAGCATTTGCGATGACGGGTTGGAGAATTGGATACATTGGCGCACCTGAATTTATTGCTAAAGCATGTACTAAAATACAAGGTCAAGTTACCAGTGGAGCAAATAGTATTGCGCAAAGAGCAACAATTAAAGCCGTTGATGCAGATCCTTCTGTATTAAAATACATGGTTGATGCATTTCACAGCAGAAGAGATTTAGTAGTTGGCCTTTTAAAAGATATTCCAGGAATTAAAATTAACGTTCCAGAAGGGGCCTTTTATGTGTTTCCTGATGTTTCCCATTTCTTTGGCAAAACTCTAAAAGGAACTTTTATTAAAGATGCCAATGATTTTTCCATGTACCTTTTATCAGAAGCGAATGTGGCAACAGTAACCGGAGATGCTTTTGGAAATCCTAATTGCATCCGTTTTTCTTATGCTACAAGTGAAGATTTACTTATTGAAGCACTTAGAAGGATCAAGCAGGCAGTGGCATAAATAATACTATTTAACTTAATTATTTATGAAAATACTTCTTCTAGGTTCTGGTGAGTTGGGTAAAGAATTTGCAATTGCAGTTCAAAGAATTGGTCAAACTGTTATTGCAGTTGATAATTATGAGAACGCCCCAGCTATGCAAGTCGCTAATGGATTCGAAGTTATTAATATGCTTGACGGAACAGAATTAGATAGAATTGTACAAAAACACCAACCTGATTTCATAGTTCCCGAGATTGAAGCTATAAGAACAGAGCGCTTTTATGACTATGAAAACCAAGGAATAAAGGTAGTTCCCTCAGCTAAAGCGGCTAATTTTACAATGAATAGAAAAGCAATTCGCGATTTGGCTTCAAAAGAATTGGGTTTAAAAACTGCCAATTATAGATACGCAACTACTTCTAAAGAATTGAAAGAAGCAGTATCAGAAGTTGGAATTCCTTGCGTGGTTAAACCCTTAATGTCTTCATCAGGGAAAGGGCAATCAACAATAAAGTCCGAGTCAGATATTGAAAAAGCATGGAGTTACGCAGTGGAGGGTTCGCGTGGAGATGTTGTGGAAGTAATTGTGGAAGCCTTTGTAAAATTCAATTCAGAAATCACTTTATTGACCGTGGTTCAAAATAATAACCCAACCCTTTTTTGCGCACCAATAGGACATCGTCAAGAACGTGGCGATTATCAAGAAAGTTGGCAACCTGCAAGAATTTCAGAATCTGACTTAATTGAGGCGCAAAATATGGCTCAAAAAGTTACCGAAGCCTTGGGTGGCGCAGGACTTTTTGGGGTAGAATTTTTTCTTACAGACGAAGGGGTTTATTTTTCAGAATTATCACCAAGACCTCACGATACAGGAATGGTAACGTTGGCTGGAACTCAAAATTTTAATGAATTTGAATTGCATTTACGTGCAATATTAAGTTTGCCAATATTTGAAATAAAATTGGAAAAAGCGGGAGCAAGTGCCGTTATTCTTGCTTCAGAAAATAGCTTAAATCCAACCTATGAAGGGATTGAAAAAATTGCTTCATTACCAAAAACCGACTTTAGAATATTTGGAAAACCCACTTCAAGACCTTACCGCAGAATGGGAGTTTCACTAGTTAATAATCATTTAGAAACTCCAATTGAAGAAATTGTGGAGTTGGCGAAAGAAGCAGCTAAATTGGTTAAAGTAGTTTATTAAACATAGAAATTTAGCCTATTTTTTGAAAAAAATCTCAGGATAAACAATCACCTTTGCTATGTAAATTGGCGCATCAAAAGTCGTTGTTAATATTGATTTTTTGTTAAATAAATTTCTATATCCAAATCCTGTTCCTATTCCAATCCAGGAAGTAAATTTGTAATTTACTTGCCCTGAAATTTCATTTACATAAAGATCTACATTTACATCGCTTACAACATCATCGTTTACTTCTTTTACAAAACTAGGTTTCCCATAACCAATTTGCTCCGTTAAAAAACACTCCCATTTATTATTTTTATATAACATCCAATCATTAAAAATACTAAAGTACCAAAAACTGATTTTGTTAGTCTCTTCCTTATTTATTTTCTTGTTGAAATAATTAATATAAACTGGATTAATAATAAAGGAACTCCCCAATCCAATTCTTGTTAATTTTTTATATTGAAATCCAACTTTTGTTCCAAATACGGTAATTTCTTGATTTCTAATACTTGAAAAACGATTGTCTAACTGGAATGCAAACGACCATTTTTTAGTTACCTCTTGCCCAAAATTTGAAATTGAAAAAAGGAAAAAGAAAGAGATTAATGCAACTCGTATTTTTGGCATAATTTTATTTATTGTGTTAAGACAAAAGTAAACCCAAATAGTTTAATTGTAGCAAATTAAATAAACCAATAACTATTTCTGCTATTCACATTTCCATTAATCTTATAAATTTCACTATTTTTGAGCACAAATTAAAATAAAATATGAAAGCATTTATATTTCCAGGTCAAGGAGCCCAGTTTACAGGAATGGGAAAAGAGTTGTATGAAAATTCTGAATTAGCTAAGGATTTATTTGAAAAAGCAAATGAAATTTTAGGATTCCGAATTACAGATATCATGTTTGAAGGAACTGCAGAAGAATTGAAAGAAACCAAAGTTACCCAACCAGCTGTATTTTTACATTCGGTTATTTTGGCAAAAACATTAACCAATTTTAAACCTGAAATGGTTGCTGGACATTCTTTAGGAGAATTTTCTGCACTAGTAGCAAATGGTACTTTATCTTTTGAAGACGGGTTAAAATTAGTTTCCAAAAGAGCATTAGCAATGCAAAAAGCTTGTGAAATAAAACCTTCAACTATGGCGGCGGTTTTAGGATTGGAAGATGCTGTTGTTGAAGAAGTTTGCTCTTCAATTGACGGAGTTGTAGTTGCTGCAAACTATAACTGCCCGGGACAATTAGTGATTTCTGGAGAGTTTTCAGCTGTTGAAAAAGCATGTGAAGCAATGAAAGAAGCGGGAGCAAAAAGAGCTTTATTATTACCTGTAGGTGGTGGTTTTCACTCGCCAATGATGGAGCCAGCACGAGAGGAATTAGCCGCAGCAATAGAAGCAACTACATTTTCAAACCCAATTTGTCCAGTATATCAAAATGTAACTGCCAATGCGGTTTCAGATCCAATTGAGATTAAGAAAAATCTAATTATTCAACTTACAGCTCCTGTAAAATGGACACAATCTGTTCAACAAATGGTTAAAGATGGAGCAACATTATTTACTGAAGTTGGACCTGGAAAAGTTCTCGTTGGATTGGTAGGAAAAATTGATCGAGACGCAGTTACTGCAAATGCATAAATAACAATTTAGAAAAAAAAAGTCCTGAGGAAACCTCAGGACTTTTTTTATGACTTTACTAGTTTATCTTTTTTCTTAAGGGTTACATTAGTTTTCTTAGCTAATTCTTTTGATTGTAAATCGCTTAATACGTTTAAAGCTTCATCTACATAAATGTCTTTCGACAAACTCTCATGCCATCTTTGTCTTTTCTCTTTTAAAGCCGTATCTTTTTTCATCAATTCATTTTCGTACGGAAGTGAATTAAATGTCAATTGGTTTTTATAATCTAAAACGGATTTGTATTTTTTTGATGTTTCTTCAAGCAATTTTTGCTCTGTTTTAAATTTATCAATTTGCAAATTGTATACATAATCTTCACTTCTTTCATTGATCCATTTAGCATTTTCATCGATCAATTTAAATTGATTATTATCAGCTATACGTTTTTTGCTATTCTCAATTGCTGAAGAAATACAATTTGGTTTATTCCAAACGGAAAAATTAGCGGCATCTATTTTATCCCATGGCATGGCATTATCAATATCACGTTCACCCATTTTAATGTAAGAATACTTATCGGGCATAACAACATCACTACTAACCCCTTCAAGTTGAGTAGAACCCCCATTGATTCTATAGAATTTTTGAGTGGTTGTTTTTAATGCTCCTAGATCGCCGAGAGTTGAATTTCTAATAAATTGATTTAAATCAATTATATTCTGAACGGTTCCTTTTCCATAAGATTGTTTACTTCCAATAATTACTCCTCGTTTATAATCTTGAATTGCAGCGGCTAAAATTTCTGATGCTGATGCAGAAAAATTATTTATCATGATAACTAAAGGGCCATCCCATTGCACTTTTTTGTCTCTATCATAAAGAACTTCTTTTTGACCTGTAGCCGATTTTATTTGAACAATTGGACCTTGTTCTATAAATAAACCTGCAATATCAACCACTGTTTTTAAAGATCCACCACCATCATCACGAACATCCAAAACAATTCCTTTTACCCCTTCTTTTTTTAATCTCTCCACTTCAATAGCCATGTCTTTTCCAGCGTCCCTACTGTCAGCATTTTCAAAATCAATATAGAATTTAGGTAAATATATAACTCCATATTTCAAACCATTTTTTTCTACAATACTTGATTTCAAATAGGTTTCTTCAATTTCTATTTCGTCTCGAATAAGAGCAATAACCTTAATTGTACCGTCTGTTTTTTTAACGGTTAAGCGAACTTCAGTCCCTTTTGGTCCTTTAATTTTCTTTACTACATCGTCTATTTTCATCCCCACTACATCTACAGGATCTTTGTCACCTTGAGCAACTTTAAGAAAAATATCACCTACTTCTAACTCTTTACCTCTCCAAGCTGGTCCACCAGAAATTAATTCTGTAATTTCCGTAAAATCATTCTTTTTTTGAAGGCGGGCCCCAATTCCAAAAAATTTACCAGACATACTAACATCAAAACGTTCTTTATCATCTGCAGCAAAATAGGAAGTGTGAGGGTCAAAACGTTCTGCTATAGTATTTACAAAAACCGCAAACCAATCTTCTCGTTCCATTTCATCAATAAGATTGAAAAATTCATTCATTGATTTTAATGTGCTTTCGCGAGTTTCTTTTTCAATTTGCTCATAAGTTTTTGGAGTATTATCAATCTGTTTTTCGATTTTTTTTGTACCTAAAGAATCTTTCTTCTCTTTAACAACTCCATTTTTTATGTCTTCCTCTAATTTTAAACGATCTGTTAAAGATGATAAAACGGATAGCTTTAATTGTTTTCTCCATTTTTCTTTTAAATCAGAAATTGAAGAAGCATAGGGTACTTTTTCATATTCGGAGTTAAATTCTTCTTCAACTTTAAAATCAAATGGCTGACTTAATATAGTTTTATAGTACGATTTACTATCATTAATTCGTTGTTTCAATCGAGTGTGAGTTAAATCGAAAAAAGTTAAATCTTTATTTTTTATTTCATCGTCTAACTCCATTTCATATTTAGAGAATTCGTCAATATCAGATTGCAAAAAGAATCTTTTTGTTGGGTCGAGAGATTTTATGTATTCCTTATATAAGCTTTTAGAAAAATTATCGTCAATTTCTGCAGGACTATAGTGACCTTTTTCAATTACAAAAGTTAGTAATTCTAATAATAATCTATCTTTTTCTGGGTCACCTTTTTGCTTTGGGATAAAACTCCAAAGCGCTAAAGAAGCAACTAAAACGAGCGCTATAATCTTATAATTCCTTTTCATAAAATTCAAAAATGTATTCATTAATTTTTTTTAACTAAGATATACAAAAATAGGTATTTCAAAATATCGAATTGACTAATTTTTTGTTAAAGAATGAAAAGTAATAATGTGAGATTAAAAATGATTATTTTTACAGCTGAAAATAATTATTTTCGATAAAGAAATACATGAAAAAAATAGAACTTTTTTACGGGCTAATAATAGGACTAATAGCCTCATTAATTAGCATTTATCTTTTTATATTTATCTTTACTCCCTATTCCTTTTTGGGTGGTTTACAACTCTTAAAATTCGAAGGTAAATTGGGGAAAATAATTTCGTTGGGAACCATTTTAAATATTGGAATGTTCTTTGGACTTTTAAAATATAAAAAAGAAACAATGGCGAAAGGAATAATTTTAGCGATAATACTATTAACCATAATTACATTATTTATATAGATCAATCCTATGAAATACTATATTATTGCAGGAGAAGCTTCAGGTGATTTACATGGTTCAAATTTGATGAAATATTTATATAAAGAAGATCCTAACGCTGAAATTCGTTTTTGGGGTGGTGACTTAATGCAGTCCGTGGGTGGAACTATAGTAAAACATTATAGTGATTTATCCTTCATGGGGTTTCTAGAGGTGCTTTTAAATTTAAATACTATATTAAATAATATAAAAATCTGCAAAAAAGATATTTTAGAATTCCAGCCAGATGTATTAATTTTTATAGATTATCCAGGATTCAATATGAGAATTGCTAAATGGGCAAAAAAATTAGCAATGAAAACTCACTATTACATTTCACCTCAAATTTGGGCTTGGAAAGAAAATAGAATCAAGGATATTAAACGCGACATTGATAAAATGTATGTGATTTTACCATTCGAAAAGGAGTTTTATGAAAATAAACATCATTACCACGTGGAATTTGTCGGACATCCATTAATTGATGCTATTCAAAATCGAACTCCAACAATTGATATTGAATTTAGAAAAGAAAATAACTTAAGCGATAAGCCGATAATAGCCGTTTTACCTGGAAGTAGAAAGCAGGAAATTACAAAAATGCTAAGTATAATGCTAAGTGTTGCTACTGATTTTCCAGACTATCAATTTGTAATTGCGGGTGCTCCTAGTCAAGAATATTCTTTTTACTCCACTTTTTTAATTTCTAATAATTGTCATTTTATATCAAATAAAACATATGATTTATTAAGTGTTTCCTTTGCAGCTATAGTAACCTCGGGAACAGCAACTTTAGAAACTGCTCTTTTTAAAGTGCCTGAAGTAGTGTGTTATAAAGGAAGTTGGATATCTTACCAAATTGCCAAGAGAATTGTAACATTAAAATATATTTCTCTTGTAAATTTAATTATGGATAAAGAAGTAGTTACGGAATTGATTCAAGATAATTTAAACACTAAAACCTTGAAAATTGAACTTCAAAAACTATTTGATTTAAAATACAGAAGTAAAATTCTAGAAAATTACAATGCCTTAGAAATAAAATTAGGTGGTATAGGCGCAAGTGAAAAAACGGCAAAACTAATTGTGAATAATCTTAAGAAAATCTGATTAGAAATAATTGCATAAATTTGCAAAAAAATATTCTTGAGAAATCTACTTCAAATTTTACTTTTATTCGTAGCATTTACAAGTTGCAAAACAACTTCAGTAATAATTACATCTAAATCTGTAGCAGAAAAACAAGGAATATATAAAAATCCTGAAAATACAGTTACTGTTAAACAGGAAAAGAAAAAAAAGAAGATAGTAGAAAAAGCAGAAACAATAACTGCAGAAATACCTCACATAAAAGACATAAAAAATAGGTTAAGTACCAATGAAAATTTGGAAGATTTTATTGTAAATACAGACGATTCAAGTTACTTAGTTGAACAATTAATAAATGCTGCATCAGCAAATTTAGGGGCGCGTTATAGAAGTGGCGGTTCAAGTCCTGAAGGCTTTGATTGCTCCGGTTTAATGTTTTTTACGTTTAGTAAATTCGATATAATTTTACCACGATCATCCAATGAAATGTCTAATTTAGGCACGGTGATTAATCTCAATGAAGTAAGAAAAGGGGATCTCATCTTCTTTAAAACCAATGGCCGAAAGATCATTAATCACGTGGGAATGGTTGTGGAGATATTAGAAGATGAAATTAAGTTTATCCATTCGGCGACATCAAAAGGCGTCATAATATCGTCAACTAAAGAAACTTACTACAAAAGAACTTTCACTCAAGTTAATAGAATCTATTCTTCATTTTAAAATTGGAATAAAAAGACTACATTAGGAGTATGAAAATACTTCAATTTCCTTTAATGAAAATAACCATCTGGTTTATATTGGGAATTTATTTTTCTTACTATTTCAATCCAAAACCAACCACTACATTTATTATTACGGGACTACTTTTCGTTTCTTTTATATTTACTTTATATTTATCGAAAAGAGATTTTATCCAAAAAATATATTTTGGATTTGCTTCATATTTATTATTTTTTCAAATTGGATCTTGCGCTCAAGTAATTCATAACGAATTTTACAATGAAGATAATTACATCCATTTAATTAAAAACGAAACTAATTATCATAGTGTTGAATTGGTATTGCGTGAAAAGTTAAAAGGAAATTCTTCAATTGATAAATATATCGGATTATTAAAACGACTGGACAATAAGACGTGTTCGGGAAAAATTCTAGTGCAAATTCAAAAAACCAAAGTAAATTCTAGAATTCATATAGGAAGTAGTATTCAAATTAAAGGTAAAGTTATTTCAAATAAAAAAACATTAAATCCAAACCAATTTAATTATGGTAAATATTTGAACAACAAATCCATTTTTGCCCAAATTTATACCAACACCAATTCCATAAAAATTAGCGATAAAATAGAAAGAAATATCTGGTACTATTCAGATCATCTTAGAAATAAAATAATAGCCAATCTAGAAAAAAATAATTTTTCAAAAGACGAATTACAAGTTGTAAATGCACTTATTCTAGGACAACAACAAGATATTTCAAAAGAAATAATTAAGGATTATCAATACGCAGGAGCAATTCACATTTTGTCGGTTTCGGGGCTTCATGTTGGATTTATTTTGCTGTTTATTACTTTTTTATTAAAGCCACTTCCAAAAAATAAATTAGGCAATATCATTCGATTGTTAACTATCATTATTAGTCTATGGGGATTTGCAATTTTGGCGGGACTTTCCCCTTCCGTGGTTCGTTCGGTGACTATGTTTTCTTTTGTAGCATTTGGAATGTATTTGAAAAGAAGCACCAACATTTTTCATACTTTATTGGTTTCAATGTTTCTTATTTTGTTTTTTCAACCCTCCTTTTTATTTGATGTTGGATTTCAATTAAGTTATTTATCCCTATTTTTCATCTTATGGCTTCAACCTTTAATTTCAAATCTATGGGAACCCAAAAATAAAATTGTTTCCTACTTTTGGGACATTTTAACGGTGTCTTTTGCAGCACAAATCGGGGCTTTTCCACTGAGTATTTTCTATTTTCATCAATTCCCTGGTTTATTTTTTATTACCAATCTAATTATTATTCCATTTTTAATTCTAATTATGGGATTGGGAGTTCTTGTAATGGTGTTGGCAGCTTTTGATTTTGTACCTATGATAGCGATGAAAACATTGGAATATTGTCTCTATATCTTGAATAAAATTATTAATTGGGTAGCGTCATTTGAACAATTTATTATTAACGATATTCCAATTAATTGGCAAACCTTATTTTGTTTGTACCTATTAATTATTACCGTTATTGTTTTATTCAAAAGACCTACCTATTCTAAAATTGTAGTTGCATTATTTAGTTTTTTGTTATTCCAATCGACCCTATTGGTAACCCGCTGGGAAATTCAAAATCAGAACGAATGGATTGTTTTTAATAGTTGGAAAAACACCCTCATAACTGAGAGAAATGGAGATAAAGTAACCGTTTATGGTAATGACAGTGTTACTGATAAAATAGCGTCGAACACAACTTTAAAATCATACTTAATTGCCAACAATAGCAAAGTAACTGAAATCAATAAAATTCAAAATTTGTATTATTTCAATGATAAAAAGATAATGGTGATAGATAGTTTTGGCATTTATTCGAAAGAAATAAATCCAGATATTATTATTTTAAGACAATCACCAAAAATAAATCTAGAGCGATTAATTGAAATAAATTGTCCAAAATTAATTGTTGCGGATGCATCCAATTTTAAAACAACTATTCTACTTTGGAAATCGATTTGCATAAAAAAGAAAATCCCTTTTCATGCTACTGCAGAAAAGGGATATTATAGTCTAAATTAACTTTATTTTTTTTTCAAAATGCCATTTGCTGTATCCAACCAAACTTTAGGGCCGCCAGCTAAATATCCAGTACTGCCTAATTTGTCAATATTGATTTTTCCGTCGGTTTCAGTTGCATTTACAAACCAAACCGTAGGGTATCCCTGAACGGCAAAAAACTGTTGCAATTGATTATTTTGTTCAGTGATTTCTGGAGCTAAAACAGTTCTTCTTGGAAAATCAAGTTCTACAAGAATCACATTTTCATTTGCCCATTTTACAAATTCAGGTGTTTTAAAAACCTCTGTTTGAAGTCGGATACACCAACCACACCAATCACTTCCTGTAAAGAAAAGTAATAATGGTTTTTTAGTTTTCTTAGAAACTTCAATAGAATTTTTAAGATTATTATTCCAAACTAATTCTTGCGCTTCAACTGCATAAGAACCAAGAATAAACAAGAGTGCTATAAGTACTTTTTTCATTTTTATAAATATTAAATTTGGGATCTTATAATAATGGCGAAATATCGGAAATTTATTTGACTTCTTGCATTAATTTTTTTACAAAAGGTGAAATTACTATTAAAATTACACCTGCAATTAGAGCGTAAATTGCTAGTTGTTGGTAGCCATCAGCATAGACATTCAACTTTGTAGAATTAGTAGCATTCTCTGAAGCACTTGCAATATTGGCCCCTAATAATCCTGCAAAATATTGCCCATAAGCACTTGCTAAATACCAAATTCCCATCATTACAGCCTGGGTTTTCTGCGGAGACAATCTAGACATGGCGCTTAATCCTATTGGAGACAAACACAATTCTCCAAAAGTTATAATAAACCAACCAAAAGTAAATAAATTAAGAGAGGTCTTTCCAGTTGTATCAGCAAAAAATTTTGTGTAATAAAATATCCAAAAACCGCCAGCCAAAAACAAAAAACCAAGACCAAACTTCACTACTGTATTGGGCTCTATTTTTCTTTTATTCATCCAAATCCAAAGTAATCCTATGATGGTAGCAAAAATAATCACGAATAATGAATTGGCAGAATTATTAACTCCGTTCGGGCTAACTTCGAAACCTGCTAAAGTATTGTGTAAATTATTAACAGCAAATAAGCTCAATGAACCTCCACTTTGCTCAAAGAAAGCCCAGAAGAAAATGGAAAAAATTATCAATACTAAAGCCGCAAATAATTTTTTATTTTCTGCAAGAGAAAAACTTCTCATTTCATAAAATAAATACAACATAGATGCAGGACCAATTATCATCATAAAATAATCGGTATAAACTGTGTTGGCGACCATTAAAATAATTGCTGGAATAGTTGCTAATGAGCCTATATAGGTAGCAATTTCTATAGCCCTTCTTTTTGATTTATCTAAATGTAATAAAGGTGAATGTCCAATTACCCCTAAACTCTTTTGTGTTTGTGTAAATGTCAGTAAGCTTACAACCATCACAATTGCTGCAAATCCAAAAGCAAAATTCCATCTTAAATGTTCTGGAACAAATGCACTACATAGTGACCCTTCAGCTACAGCAATACAAATGTAACCTCCTATTAAGGCTCCTAGATTTACTCCCGCATAAAATAATGAGAATCCAGCATCTTGCCTTACATCATTTTCTTTATACAACTGCCCAACCATTGAAGAAATATTAGGTTTGAAAAAACCTGTTCCTATAATTGTAAAACTGATTCCTAAGAAAAAAAATTGTTTTGGATCGATGGAAAGAATTATACTTCCAACAATCATCAATAATCCTCCCCAAAATAGAGATTTTCTTAAGCCAAGGATTTTGTCTGCAAATAAGCCGCCAATAAATGGAAAAGCGTATACAAAAGCTTGTGTAGCACCATATTGCAAATTGGTCGTTTTTTCGTCCATCATTAACTGGTTCACCATAAAAACAGCCAGCATTCCGCGCATGCCATAAAAGCTGAATCGTTCCCACATTTCACTAAAAAATAAATACCAAAGTTGTTTTGGATATTTCCCTTTAAAGTTCTGAATTTGTTCTAATGTAATCTCTTTTTCCATAATTTAATTGATTCCGTGGTCTTTCATCACTTTATTTAAGTTTTTCACTAAGGCAAACATTAATAGGGTTGCAAACATTAATAAACCGAAGTTCACCCAAAAGAAATTAGCTTTGTCGTCATAAGTATCCCACATACTAGCTAAAACACCAGATAATTTATTTCCGATGGAGGTAGCCAAAAACCATCCGCCCATCATTAAAGCAGTAATGTTTTTTGGTGATAATTTTGAAACAATCGATAATCCCATTGGACTTAGGAATAATTCACCAATGGTTATGATTCCATAATTAGCAACCAACCACCAAACAGATACTTTTTCCATTCCATTGTTTCCAATGTGAACTGCTGCTACCATTACTAATACTGATAGTGCTGAAATTAATAATCCAAATGCAATTTTAGTTGGTGTTGAAGGTTCTTTCTTTCTACTTCTTAAATAAGTAAAAAAAGCAACAACTAATGGTGTCAAAATTATAACCCAACCTGGATTTATTGATTGGCTTAAACTAGTAACCCAGACGCTTATCGTACTTCCTTCATTAGGCAAAGTCTCTTTTTTTGTATTTCTAAAATAAACAGGATAATCAACAACTTTAATTACTTCTCCGTTTTCTTTTTGAAGTCGAAACTTATTATCATAAAATTCTGTTGAAGCTTTTTCATAAGTTATTTCTTTTGATTGAACTAAAGTAGAAAATACTTTCTCTGTAGTTCCTGTAACTTGTCTATCGGTATATCTATCTGCCCAAGTATTTAATGCCGAACCATTTAATTTAAAAACAGCCCAAAATAAAATCACTACTGCAAAAATAGAAAGCAAAGCTCCAATTGGTCTTTTTTCATCTGGCTTTGCTTTAAAATAGAGACTCCCATAAAAGTATACTATTGGAAGACACGCAAAAATAAAAGCATCCGTACTATCAGAACCAAAAATTGAACTGTCAAGATTAACATCTGATTGTACTCCCTTAATTAACCAGCCAATAATACCAAAAACCACCGATGGAACTAAAATGTACCATACAATTTTAGAAAAAGGCATATCCCCTTCTTGAATTCCTTTTTTATCCGTTTTATCGCCATAATGTTTTGTACCTAAAAGGAAAACAATAACGCCAATAAACATACCTAGACCTGCCGCCATGAAAGCATATTGCCAACCGAGTAAAATTTGTAAAGCAGCACCAAAAAAGTTGCATATGAAAGCACCGACATTTATTCCCATGTAAAAAATATTGTATCCTTCATCCTTCTTTTCTATGTATTGGTCTTCATTATAGAAATTACCCAGTAAAGTAGAGATATTCGGTTTGAAAAAACCGTTTCCAACAATTACTAAAGTCATGGCAAGATATAACATCGGCAAACTATGAATTCCCATCATAAAATAACCAGCCCCCATCATTATTCCCCCAATTACGATTGATTTTTTATAGCCAAGGTATCTGTCGGCAACTAAACCGCCAATGAAAGGGGTTAAAAATACCAACGCAATAAAAGTTCCGTACAAATCGGAAGCTTCTTTCTCAGTCATTGAAAAACCAGCTTCTACATCTTTAAGATACAAAGTAAAAATACCGATCATTAAATAATAACCAAAACGTTCCCACATTTCAGATAAAAATAAGTAAGGCAGTGCTTTAGGATGACTTTTCCACATAATTTTTGATTTAAAAAAACAAACCTACAAGGATTTCTTGTAGGTTTGAAAGATATAAAAATATTTTTTATTATTATCTAATGCCGTGCATCATCTTTTTAATAACTGGTGTTAAAGCAAATAAAATCAATGCCGCAACTCCTGTTAATACAACGAATACCATGAAGAATTCAAATAAATTATGAATTTCAAAACCGGCAAATACCGGGTTAGTTGGACTAATTTGATTTTGTTCTAGTATAGATAATTGTTCCGTTGTTGGAGTTATTGATTTATCTAAAATACCTTGTAAATCAATTCCAAGTTTTTCAGCTTTCAAAAATTTATCTCCTGTAGCTGGCATAATTGATCCTAAAGTTCCAGACAAAGCATAACCTGCTGCATTTGATAAAAAGAAGACTCCAAATAATAATGAAGCGAAACGTTTTGGTGATAATTTTCCTACTAATGATAATCCGATTGGAGACAAACACAATTCAGCAAAAGTTTGAATTAAATACAATAGTATTAACCATTTGATAGCTAATAATCCGCTATTTCCTAAATCTTTTACATTGTAGGCAATAATAAAATAACTCAATGCTATTAATCCTAGCCCAATGGCTTGCTTAACTGTAGACAAAGGTTCTCTCCCATTAGCTCTTAATTTATCCCATAAAATACTAAATGGCAATGCAAATCCAAAAACGAAAATTCCGTTAAAAACTTGGACCATTGAAGCTGGCATTTGCCATCCAAACATAAAAGTTCTATCGGTTTGATTTGCTGCGATAAATGTTAAAGATGAACCCGCTTGTTCGAAAGCGGCCCAGAAAAAGATGATGAAAAATCCAACGATATAAATTACAAAAATTCTATCTCTTTCCACTTTAGTCAACGAACTATCAGATACAATCAATCCAGCTAATGTCAATCCACTTGCATAAATAATTGGATAGATTATGGTTTTAATAAAATTATCACCATCTAATAGAAATCTGAATGCAATAAACAATACTATGAAAGCGATTACAGCTCCAATCAAAGATTTATTTGAAAAAACTGCGCTTTGCGATTCTCCTTCTTCATAATCTGCAGTGTCATTATATTTTGGCAATCCACCAAGAGGTTTTCCTTCTGGAGTTACAACATATTTATTTTTTAAAACATAAAATACTAAAGTCCCTATTAACATTGCAATTGATGCTGCTAAGAAACCCCATTTAAATGCGTGAACATTTTGTACTCCATTTACTACTTCATCACCTAAATAAGGGCAGATCGTTTGACCTAAGAAAGCTCCTAAGTTAATTCCCATATAGAAAATAGTAAATGCGGTATCTAGCTTTGTTTTCTCTTGTTTAGGATATAAACTTCCCACCATTGAAGAAATATTTGGTTTAAAGAAACCATTACCAAAAATTATAATTCCTAATGCTGACCACATAAAGGTATTTGCTAAAGATAAATTTGTTCCAAACACACTTGCACTTGTAAACAATAAAAATTGTCCAACTGCCATCATTAAACCACCTAATAAAATACAATTTCTGTTTCCAAAGAATCGATCGGCAATAAATCCTCCTAACATTGGCGTTAAGTAACAAAGTCCTAAAAATCCACCATAAATTAATGATGCATCTTCTTCTTTCATCATCAATGAATTTACTAAGAATAAGGTTAAGATGGCTCGCATTCCGTAGAAATTGAAACGTTCCCACATTTCGGTTCCAAATAATACCCAAAGTCCTTTTGGATGTCCTGTTTTTACTGCTGTTTCACTCATTTTTTTTATTTGTTAATTTAGTTTTTGGTTAATTTATTTAATTATAATTTGATTGAAATTCTGTTATAAATTGTCATAAATAAAATTCGTCATTTTATTATACAATTGAACTCTTGTTTTTCCTCCATAAATTCCGTGATTGTTATCTGGATAAATCTGAGAATCAAACTGTTTATTAGCCTGAATTAATGCTTCTATCATTTGCATAGAATTCTGAACATGAACATTGTCGTCCCCTGAACCATGAATTAAAAGAAATTTACCTTTCAATTTATCTACGTGATTAATTGGTGAATTTTCATCGTATCCACTTGCATTTTCAGCAGGAGTTTGCATGTATCTTTCGGTATAAATGCTATCATAAAATCTCCAATTAGTAACAGGAGCAACAGCAATAGCCATTTTAAAAACATCATTCCCTTTCAAAATACAGTTAGAAGCCATAAAGCCTCCAAACGACCATCCAAATATACCGATTCTATTTTTATCAACGAAAGGATAATTTCCAATTACTTTGGCAGCATCAATTTGGTCTTCTACTTCAAATTTTCCTAATTCTTTTTGGGTTACTTTTTTAAAATCAGCCCCTTTAAATCCGGTTCCACGTCCGTCAACACAAGCCACAATATAACCTTTTTGGGTTAGCATCATAAACCAATAATCGTCAGTTGAGTTCCAATCGTTATTCACTTGTTGTGATCCTGGCCCAGAATATTGATACATAAATACAGGATATTTTTTGGAAGGATCAAAATCTTTGGGTTTTAAAATCCAGGCGTTTAGTTCATTTCCTTTATCGGTTTTCAAAATGAAAAACTCTTTTGAAGGTAAGTTATATTCTTTAATTTTATTAGCTAAAGCTTGATTATTTTCAATAACTTGAATTTCTTTTCCTATTTTAGCATCGTTCAAAGAGTAAATAGTCGGCTGTGTCGCGCTTGAAAAAGTAGTGATGAAATATTGGAAGTTAGGACTAAAAGTAGCATTATTGGTTCCGGTATTTGCAGACAATCTCACTTTGTTTTTTCCATTTAATCCAATTCTGAATACATCTCTATTGATAGAACCGTTTTCGACAGATTGATAAAAAATAGTTTGATTTTTTTCGTCAAAACCATAGTAATTGGTTACTTCCCAATTTCCTTTTGTAACTTGATTTTTAAGTTTTCCATTTTTATCATATACATAAATATGATTAAACCCGTCTTTTTCACTTGTCCAAATGAAACTATTGTCGTTCAAAAATGTTAGATTATCAGTTACATCAACATAAGCTTTGTCTTTTTCATTTAAAACTACTTTTGTAATTCCTGAAGTTCCATCTACAAAAAGTAAATCTAAATTATCTTGATGACGATTTAATATTTGAGCACAAAGGACATTGTTATCATTTGTCCATTTCATTCTAGCGATATAAAAATCGGAATAATTTTTTAAGTCAATGTTTTTCGTATTTGAATTAGCGACATCATAAATGTGCAGGGAGACTTTCGAGTTTTTTTCACCCGCTTTTGGATATTTAAATGTTTGAACTGACGGATAAAGATCTTTATAAAACATTGACATTGAGAATTCTGGCACCTGACTTTCATCAAATTTAATAAAGGACAGTTTTTTGCTGTCTCCACTCCAATCAAATGCTTTTACAAATGCAAATTCTTCTTCGTAAACCCAATCAGTAATTCCATTTATAACTGAATTCCTTACTCCGTCCGTTGTGATTTGTTTCGTTGATTTGGAAGCGATATCATAAATAAATAAATTGTTTTCTTTGGCAAATGCAATTTTAGTTCCATCAGGAGAAAAGGTCGGTTCCTGAATTTTATAATCGAATAAAGGCGTTAATTTATTAGTAGCTATCACATATAAAAAGTAATTGGCAACAAATGAATGACGAAAAATCTGATCTGAATTATTAGCAATTATTATTGTTTTTTCATCCGAACTGAAAGTATAACTATCAATTCCTTCTAGCTCTTTATGGTCTTTAGAATCTATTAATGTTGAAACTTTTTTTAATGTAGCAAAATCGTATAAATCAATTTGATAACTTCTAGTTGCACGATCAAAATTCAAAACTGTATATTGATTTGTATTTTTCAATGCTTGTAAATCATCCATTCCTTTTGCGCGAAAAGCGCCAGAATAAATGGACTCAATTGTTATTTTTTGTTGGGCCACAACAGAGAAAGAGGCAAAAAGGAATAATAAAGCAACTTTGTAAATAAATTTCATAATTAGAATTTTAAAAAAACATTCAATTTTAGTGAAAAATTCTCGAATTACCACCTTTTTTTTCTTAAAATGTAATTTCATAGGGAAGATATTTTATTAGAATTGATGAAAATGTATATTTGCATGAATTAATAATTTATACGGATGAATAATGCCATTGCTGGGTTTTCAAAATTGTCAAAAGAAGAGAAGATAAATTGGATCGCATCAACCTATTTTTCAGATTCAGATGAGGCTGTTTCTTTAATTAAAAAATATTGGAATACAGATTCAAAAATCCAACAATTGCATGACGAATTCATTGAAAATACAATCACGAATTTTTATTTGCCTTTGGGCGTTGCTCCCAATTTTCTAATCAATGGGAAATACAAAACAATTCCGATGGCAATTGAGGAAAGTTCAGTTGTAGCAGCAGCTTCAAAATCGGCAAAATATTGGTCAACTCGTGGCGGATTCAAAACTAGGGTTCTAAATACTGAAAAAATTGGCCAAGTTCATTTTTTATATAAAGGTAATCTAGAAAAAATAGAGAAATTCTTCAAGGAAATTAAACATAAATTTTATGAGACTACTGAGAGCGTAACCAAAAATATGCAAAAGCGGGGCGGTGGAATTTTATCCATTGAACTTAGAAATAAAACCAATCTAATTCCTAATTATTATCAGTTGCACGCTACTTTTGAAACGAAAGATTCCATGGGTGCTAACTTTATAAATTCGTGTTTAGAACAATTTGCAAAAACACTAAAAGACGAAGCTAATTCCTATTCCAATTTCACTGAAATCGAGAAAAATATAGAAGTAGTGATGAGTATTTTGTCGAATTACGTTCCCAACTGTGTTGTTCGAGCAGAGGTTTCATGCAAAGTAGATGAGTTAGTAGATAAAAACATTGAAGATCCTAGAGTTTTTGCTCAAAAATTTGTTCAGGCAGTTCAAATTGCAGAAGTAGAACCTTTTAGAGCTGTAACTCACAACAAAGGGATAATGAACGGCGTTGATGCGGTTATTTTGGCAACTGGAAATGATTTTCGCGCCGTAGAAGCTGGAATTCATGCATATGCAGCTAGAAATGGAAGCTATTCGAGTTTGTCTCATGCCAAAATTGAAGGGGAAATATTTCATTTTTGGATAGAAATTCCCTTGGCTTTGGGAACGGTTGGCGGATTAACTTCACTTCATCCAATGGTGAAATTATCACTTGAAATGTTAGAAAAGCCATCTGCGAAGGAACTTATGGAAGTAGCTGCAGTTGCAGGATTAGCACAAAATTTTGCCGCTTTACGTTCGTTAACCACAACTGGAATTCAAGAAGGACATATGAAAATGCACCTCAACAATATATTAAATCAATTTCAAGTAACTGATGAAGAACGAGTTTTGATTAAAAATCACTTTAAAGATAATGTAATTTCTCACTCGGCAGCTGTTAATTATATTGAGAAATTAAGAAATTAGATTGCTTCGTATCTCGCAATATCAAAAATGGAAAAAACTTTTTACAGTAATGGCAAACTATTAATTACAGGCGAATATTTAGTTCTTGACGGGGCAAAAAGTTTGGCATTACCAACAAAATTTGGTCAATATTTAAAGGTTTATCCAGGTGATTTAGGGCAAATTAGTTGGACAAGTTTTGATTTTGACAATAGCGTTTGGTTTGAAGAAACTATTTCCTTTAAAGAGATAATTAATTTCAAAACTTCTAATAATCTATCGCAACGAGAAACATTAATTAAGATTTTAAATGAAGCACATTTATTAAACACTGACTTTTTAAAATCTTCATTTGGCTATTCCATTTCGACTGTGCTTACATTTCCAAAATTTTGGGGTTTAGGAACTTCATCGACATTAATTAACAATATTGCACAATGGCTGCAAATTGATGCTTTTGAGCTGCTTAAAAAGAGTTTTGGCGGTAGTGGTTATGATATTGCATGCGCTCAAAATGATTGTCCTATATTTTATCAAATAATTGATGGAAAACCCGAAGTTGAAATAGTGAATTTCAATCCTGCTTTTTCTGATAATTTATATTTTGTCTATTTGAATCAAAAGCAAAGTAGCAAATCTGCAATTGCGTCGTATTATAAAAAACAAAATGATTTGAGTGCCATTTTTCCCGAAATCAACAAAATTACAATTGAAATTACCGAAGTAACTTCTTTAGAAAAATTTCAAGAATTGCTTCAAAAGCACGAAAATATGATGAGTTCTATTCTTGAACTTCCAACGGTAAAAGAAAATTTATTCTCTGATTTTGATGGTTTAATAAAAAGTCTAGGAGCATGGGGCGGTGATTTTGTATTGGTCGTTTCAAATGAAAACCCAACCTCCTATTTTGAAAATAAAGGTTTTAAAACAATCGTTTCCTACAAAGATATGATTCTATAATTTCAGTTTAAGGCAATAAAAAACCCGTCAATATATTGACGGGTTTTTTTATAATTTCAAACTATTTCTAGTAATTGAATTGTGATCTATTGTCTTCAATTTTAGCATCTACTTTTAAAGCTGGAATAATTCTTCCTGAAGCTGAAGCATTTTGAGATTTTAACTTAGATACATAATCTGCATAATTTTTTAAAGCTGGAGCAGTAAAAACAGTTTTTGTTTTTACTACATAAATTCCTAAATTACCATCTATAAGCGCTGAAATTTTATCACCTTTTAATGCGAAGGCAGTTCCAACCACTTTTTGCTCTTGACCAACACCAGGTAAAGTTGGATTTTCAAGAGTTACATCAACAGCTGGTTTTACCTGAGTAGCATTTGCTTTAGCAATAGCCTCTAAAGTAGCGCCTTTCATTTTAGCTTTTATAATTTCTGCTTTTTTCTTGTTTTTTAAGATTGGTTCAACCATTGGTCTTGCATCAGCAATTGGAGTTAAACCAGCTTCAAAAACGGCTTTTACTTTTGCAATTACATTTCCAACATTAGGCACTTCGAATCTTTTAACATCACCTATTTTAGTTTGATCTTCAAAAGCCCAACGAACAATTTGTCTTTGGTTTCCTAGGGCGCCAAATGTTTCGTCCATTACTTTTACTTTAATTGCAGGATTGATTTGAAGTTTTGCAGCTTTTGCCACTTTATCAAAATCTCCTTCAGTTACGTCCATTTCAAATTTTACAGCTTTAGTGTAAATTTTATCAGCAGTAGCTTCAGAAGGTTCAATTTTTTGAGCTATTGTTGCCAATCGAACAGCATCTTGCTTATCAGTAACATTAATAATATGATAACCGAAATCTGTTTCAACCAATCCAATTTTTCCAACTGGACTAGTAAATACGAAATCATTAAATGGCTTAACCATTTGCCCTTGAGCAAAGTAACCTAAATCACCTCCTTGCTGAGAAGACGAATCGTCAGAATTCATTAAGGCAATCATCATAAAACTAGTTGGATTTGCTTTAACTTCTGCGAATAATTGTTCCGCTTTAGCTTTAGCTTGTTCTTTTGTACGTTTTTCTTTTTTATTAGGTACTTGAGTTCCTTCATAACTAATTAAAATATGAGAAGCTTTGGCATTTGCACCGGCTTTTCTTCCTAAAGATTTAGAAAGACAAACATAATTATTATTGATATAAGGTCCAAAAACTTCACCTAGAGCCATGTTAAATAACTGCTCTGAATATTGAGCAGGTAAATCTTTTTTAGCTATAAAAGTTGAATCATACGGTTTGTCAGAATTTGCATTTACAAAATCTATTGCATCAGATGCACCTTTAAATCCTGGTAAAGTATCGTTTTTTCCAGTAGATTGATTGTAAACAATTCTAGCAGAAAGCAAGGCATTAACAGTTGCTTTGACTTCATTTTCATCTTCTGTCGAAGCTTTATCTTCAATTAATACATAATGAATTTCACGAGATTCTTCTGCTTTATATTTTTTCTCATTAGTTTTCATGTAGGTAGTAATTTCTTCGTCAGAAATTTTTACATCACTATCTTTAACAGTTGAGAATAAAACAGAAACATAATCAAAGTTAACTTTGTTTGCTTCCATTCCGTATTTGAACTTACCTTCACTATCCGTTGTATAAACTCCTGCTTTAATTAAAGAATTATAGATTTGGAACTTTGCATTTAATGAAGCGTCTTTTTCTCTATCTTTCAAGCTTTGCGCTTGATCTGGATTAGCTTTAAAAAATTCTTTAAATTTTGCCAAATCAAATTTACCAGCTGCATTTAAAAAAGTAGGATTTTGACCAATATTTTGATCTGCTTTAAAAATTTCCAAGATGTGATTTTCACCAACTCTGATTCCAAGTTTATCAAATTCAGCAGTTAATAAAGCGATGGAAACCTCTTGATCCCAAACTCTATTTGCAGCTTGAGTTGGGGTAACCCCTTGTCCACTTTTTTCTAAATTACTAACTTTAATTCTGAAATCTTCAAATGAAATTCCCTTACCATTGATACTCCCTACATCTTTTGAAGTATTTGAAAAACCACCATTATTAAATAGATCTCCAATTATAAATGCTAATAAACAAAAACCTATTACTAGTATTAGAAGAAGTGAGCGTTGTCTGATTTTTTGTAAAACTGCCATTTTTTATTTTATTATTTAAAATTCTGTCTGCGAAAATACAATTATCTATTTAATAATAATAGTTGTAAAGTTATATTTTGCAATATATTACTTTATTTTTTTAATATTAGT
>CALPMA020000015.1 GCA_943324545.2 Chitinophaga pinensis | reverse complement strand
GGTTCTATCAAAGATGAATTGAGTATCGATTATTGTAATGAAAATAAAATTGCAATGGTATTTACAGGAACACGTCATTTTAAACATTAATTTGTTTAACTTTGTAAATAATTTTTTTCAAACCTAACTAAACCCTTAAAAGACTTATGGGATTTTTTGATTTCATGACTGAGGATATCGCTATCGACCTTGGTACCGCAAACACATTAATCATTCACAATGGAAAAGTTGTAATTGATTCTCCATCTATTGTTGCTCGTGACAGAATTACGGGTAAAATTATTGCCGTTGGCAAAGAGGCAAATTTGATGCAAGGTAAAACCCATGAAAATATTAAAACTATTCGACCTTTAAAGGATGGAGTAATTGCAGATTTTGATGCATCCGAAAAAATGATAAGCATGTTCATCAAAAGTATTCCTGCGTTGAAAAAAAGAATGTTCACTCCTGCATTAAGAATGGTTGTCTGTATCCCATCTGGAATTACCGAGGTGGAAATGCGAGCCGTTAAAGAATCTTGTGAAAGAGTAAATGGTAAAGAAGTATACTTAATTCATGAGCCTATGGCAGCTGCAATTGGTATCGGAATTGATATTATGCAGCCTAAAGGTAACATGATTGTGGATATTGGTGGTGGAACAACAGAAATTGCGGTAATTGCACTTGGTGGAATTGTTTGCGACAAATCAGTAAAAATTGCAGGTGATGTTTTTACTAATGATATAATTTATTACATGCGTACACAACACAACTTATTTGTGGGAGAAAGTACTGCTGAAAAAATAAAAATAGAAATTGGAGCGGCTATAGAAGATTTAGATACCCCGCCAGATGAATACTCAGTTCAAGGACGAGATTTATTAACTGGCAAACCAAAACAAGTAATTGTTTCCTTCAGAGAAATCGCAAAAGCCCTAGACAAATCGATTCAAAGAATTGAAGATGCAGTAATGGAAACTTTATCTCAAACGCCTCCTGAATTAGCTGCCGATATTTACAACACTGGTATTTATTTAGCCGGTGGTGGATCTATGTTAAGAGGATTGGACAAGAGAATTTCTCAAAAAACGGATCTGCCAGTTTATATTGCCGAAGATCCTTTAAGAGCGGTAGTTCGTGGAACAGGAATGGCATTAAAAGATATCCCAAGGTTTAGAAGTATTTTAATAAAATAATAGGCACAATAGATGCAGCAAATATTCAATTTTATTTTTAAAAACAGCCATCGATTGCTGTTTTTGCTGCTTTTACTGATCTCATTAGTCTTGACTATTCAATCCCATTCTTTTCATAGAAGCAAGGTGATTTCATCTGCTAATTTCTTGAGCGGCGGTGTATATGAAAGAATTAATGGCTTTAGCGAATATTTAAATCTACAAACTCAAAATGAAATACTAGCTAATGAGAATGCTCATTTGAAAACTCTATTATTTAATATTAAAGATTCCACTTTAGTTCCAAGTATTGATAGTATTAAAGGAGTTGATAAAGTAAATTTAATAGTTTCGAAGGTGATTCGTAATTCTTACAATGTTTATGAAAATTACATCACTATAAACAGTGGCGAAAAAGATGGTATTAAATCTGACATGGGTGTAATTAATAGTTTAGGGATTATTGGAATTATAGATAACACTTCAGAAAAGTACTCCACTGTAATGAGCATTTTGAATAAAAAATCTCAAATTAATGCTAAAATTAAAAAAACTAATCATTTTGGATCTCTAATTTGGGATGGAAAAAATACTGGTTTTGTTCAATTAATCGACGTGCCAAGATTGGCAGCTATTAGAAAAGGAGACACAATAGTTACAGGAGGTCAATCGGTTATTTTTCCTGAAAATATTAATATTGGAACTATTGATAAAATATATATTGATAATCAAACTAATTATTACACTTTAAATGTAAAGTTGTTTAATGACATGACTAATCTCGGTCATGTTTATATAATTAAAAGTAAAGATCGTGAGGAAATTATCAACTTAGAAAATCAAACAAAAAATGAATAGCGCAGTAATAATGAGCTTCGTTCGATTTTTCTTGTTGCTTACAGCACAAATAGTTATATTCAATAATATTGATTTATTCGGATATATAAACCCATTTCCATATATTTTATTTATCATATTATTTCCTGTAAATGGAAATAAACAACTATTAATAGTTACCAGTTTTTTATTAGGAATTACTATGGATTTATTTAGTAATTCCGGCGGAGTTCATGCTACGGCAAGTTTAATATTAGCTTATTTAAGACCATCAATTTTCAAGTTTTCGTTTGGATTAAGTTATGAGTACCAAACAATTAAAATTAATGATTCTTTAACTCCAGAGCGATTTTCTTTTTTACTACTTTCAGTAGTAATTCACCAATTTACACTTTTTATTTTGGAAGTTTTTCAAATAAGTTCACTTTGGGACATTTTAATCAGAACTATAATCGGAACTCTTTTCACCTTATTGATTTGTATTGTCTTGATCTATATTTTTAAGCCAAGTAAACGATGAGAAAAACACTACTGCCTTTAATTATTATTATTGCTACATCATTGTTATTAATAAGAATTTTTTATCTTCAAGTAGTTAATGATACTTTTAAATTGCAATCAGAAAACAATGCCATTAAAATTAAATATGACTATCCTGAAAGAGGTTATATTTATGACAGGTACGGCAAACTGTTAGTTGCAAATCAACCATCATATGATATAATGGTTATTCCTCGTGAAATAAAAAAAATTGACACAACTGATTTTTGTTTGCTTTTAAATATTTCAAAAGAGTTTTTTAATGAAAAAATGGCTAAAGCAAAAGTTTATAGTCCAAGACTTCCATCTGTTTTTTTACCTCAATTAAACAAATTAGAATATGCCGCATTTCAAGAAAAAATAAGGAAATTTGAAGGTTTCTATATTCAAAAACGTTCTCTTCGAGATTATCAAGTAACAGCTGGAGCCAATGTATTTGGATTTATAACTCAAACAAGTGAAAAAGAAATTGCCAAAAATTCATATTATAATAGTGGCGATTTAATTGGAAAACAAGGGGTTGAAGAAAGCTACGAGAAGATTCTACGTGGAATAAAGGGAGTAAAATATATTCAAAAAGACAAATTCAACAGAGAAATTGGCTCCTATAAAGATGGAAAATACGATACTATTGCTGTTCAAGGAGAAGACATCAACCTTTCTATATCGGCAGAATTACAAAAATATGGTGAGCAATTAATGATTAATAAGCGAGGTGGAATTGTTGCAATAGAACCTTCATCAGGGGAGATTTTAGCTCTAGTTACTGCCCCATCTTATGATCCAGCAATTTTAGTAGGTCGTCAACGTTCAAAAAATTATACCAAATTATATAACGATTCCATTTCAAAACCACTTTATGATCGTGGTTTATTAGCTGAATATCCTCCTGGATCACCATTTAAAATATTAACCGGATTAATTGGTTTACAAGAAAAAGTAATCAACGAACAAACTACTTTTATGTGTAATCATGGATTTAGTTATGCTCGAGGACGTTTCATGAAATGCCATGGATCAGGACCTCATCAATTACACAACGGGATTGCCTTGTCATGTAACTCCTATTTCGGAAATGTGTATATGAAAATTATTAATAAATATGTTAAACCCGAATCGGCAGTAAATATTTGGAGCAATCATGTAAAGAGTTTTGGCTTGGGTCAATTTATGGGCTACGATTTACCAACAGGTAAAAAAGGAAAAGTACCAACAGGTAATACTTACAATAGAATGTATCCGGGATGGCATTGGGATAGTAAAACAATCGTTTCTAATGCAATTGGGCAGGGAGAAGTTTTGATGACCCCAATTCAATTGGCAAATATGATGGCTACTGTTGCCAATCGAGGTTATTATTATACACCCCACATCATAAAGAAAATAAAAGGAGAACAAATAGATCCCAAATTTAAAATAAAACACCAAACAACTGTTGATAGAAAATATTTTGACCCGGTAGTTGAAGGATTGTTCGGCGTATTTAATTATCCTGGGGGAACTGGAAATGCTCTTCAAGTGAAAGGAATTGACATTTGTGGAAAAACAGGAACAGCTGAAAATTTCGCAAAAATAAATGGTAAAAAAACCAAACTTCAAGATCACTCTATTTTTGTTGCTTTTGCTCCAAAGGATAAACCTAAAATTGCTATAGCAGTTCTTGTAGAAAACGGATATTATGGAGCAAGAAATGCAGGGCCAATTGCTGTTTTAATGATTGAAAAATATCTAAAAGGTAAGATTTCTCGGACCGATTTAGAAAAAAGAATGTTTGAAGTAAGTTTACAAGGAGAATATGATAAGTACTTTAAAACTAAAGTAGATTCATTATTGATTTCAAAACCGGAAGAAAGTAATGAGAATTAATTGAAATGAAAAACCAAAGTGTAACAAGCAACTTAGATTGGATTAGTGTAGCTATCTATATTATTTTGGTAATTTTAGGATGGTTAAACATTTATTCCTCTTCATTATCTTCAACAGTTGAAGATGCTTCGTTATTTGATTTTACCCAAATTTATGGTAAACAAATGCTGTTCATTTTCTTTACAATTCCAATGGTATTTATGATATTAGCAGTAGACGGGAAATTCTACGAAAAGTATTCAAGTGTTATTTTTGGCGTTGCCTTAGTTTTATTAGCCGGCTTATTTGTTGCCGGAAAAACAATTGCGGGACAACGATGTTGGTATGCAATTGGAGGATTTACTTTACAACCTTCTGAATTTGCAAAGGCAGCAACAGCATTAGCATTAGCAAAATATTTGAGTGATGTTCAGGTCAATTTAAAAGATATGAATCGACAAGTTCAAGCACTTTTAATCATCCTTTTGCCAATAATGTTAATTTTACCTCAACCAGATCCTGGGAGCGCTTTAATTTTTAGTATTTTCTTATTAGTACTATATAGAGAAGGATTGCCTTCATGGTATTTATGGACCGGTTTCGTCGCTATCATTTTATTTTTGTTATCATTGATTTTTGAACCTTGGGCAGTGGTAATTATGGCTTTAATTTCCATAGTATTTTATTACTTAAAAAGTAGAATTGGCAACAGAAATATTATAGTAAGCTCGATTTTATTTGTATTAATCTCAGGTTATGTTTTTTCTGTAGATTACGTTTTTGATAACGTTTTTAAACAGCACCACAGAGACCGTTTTAATATTTTATTGGGTAAAGAAGTAGATATGAAAGGCATTGGATACAATACCAATCAGTCTGAAATTGCGATTGGATCCGGAGGTTGGTTTGGAAAAGGTTACCTTGAAGGTACTCAAACAAAGGGTGGATTTGTACCTGAACAACATACCGATTATATATTTACAACTGTTGGAGAAGAATGGGGATTTCTAGGCTCACTAATTGTAATTGGACTATTTGCAGGTTTATTGTTAAGGATAATCTATCTCGCCGAAAGACAAAAAACAAAATTCAGTAGAATTTATGGGCAATGCGTTGCAGGGATTTTATTTATTCACTTCTTTGTTAATATAGCTATGGTTGCGGGGATTTTTCCTACCATTGGAGTTCCACTACCCTTCTTTTCCTATGGAGGATCCGGACTTTGGGGCTTTACCATTTTATTGTTTATTTTCTTGAAAATGGATGCCAATAAAGTAAATGAGTGGTAACTAAAATACTAAAAAGCCCAAGATTTATAATCACTTTTTCGCTCCAGTTCCTTTTCAATAATATCATTTAATTGAGGGAAAAAGTCAATACCTGTCATTTTTTCAATTGAATCAACTGAAACTACAAACTTATATAATGGTTCTTTGCTTTTAACGCTTGGTATTAAGAACGCAACCATTTTATTTTTTCCTTGATAATTACAATAGAGTATTTTATAAAAATAATTTGGAATCGCTACTTTTTCGAAACCAATTGTAGGTAATCCTTTTTGTAATATTCCTCCCGTAACCACATAAATACCATTGTATTTAGTTGCCCAATACCTAGATTTTTCTTCTAGTTGTTTCCAAATTCCGTCATTGAAATTATGCTTTTGAGGAGCAATATTGGAAGTGAAAAAAGTTTCATCATAGGCACTTTTTGAAAACCTCATATCGGCAGCGGCACATAAATGACCTCTGTCAAATCCGGATTTTTTATAGTTATCAGAATCCGCAGATTCAGTGGTAACTTTAGGATCATTTATAAATCGAGGTCTTTTAAAATGGCCAATACCCTCTTTTTCACTTCTTAAGAAATAGGAAACCCATTCTGCTTGTTCGTATTTTTCATTATATGAAAGTGCATAATAACTATGTTTTATTACTTGCTTAGTGGTAGAAGTTGGCAAATAGGCAAATGGATTGTGTTCCTTTAAAGACGCTGATATGGTAGTTAAACCAACAGTTGAAAAAAATAAAAAAAAGGAAAGAAATGAGATTAGAATCCCTTGAAATAACATGCCTTTTTTCATCTTATTTTTTTTCATCATTTAACATTCGATACATAATGGATTGTAAAAGTGAAAGAACAATACTGAAAATTAATGCGGTAAAAAAAGAATCTACTCTGAAACCTCCAACAATTTTATCACACAGTAAAATCAATATTGCATTTATCACAAGTAGAAATAAACCCAAAGTAAATACCGTAACTGGAAGAGTGAAAAGAATAAGTATTGGTTTAACAAATGCATTTAGCAATCCTAAAACTATAGCAACAATAATAGAAGTTGTGAAATTTTCAACATGTACTCCATTTATAAAATTAGAAAGTAACATCACTATTATAGAACTAAAAACAATTTTCATTAATAACTTCATGATAGTCTATTTTTTTTAAATATAAATTTAGTAAATTAATTATGTCAAATTACTTTTTCAAGAAATTTCTAGTCAGTTCAAAAAATTCCTGTGGTTTTTCGGCATGAAGCCAATGACCAACTTTGGCGATGGTGTTAAAAACTGCTTTTGGAAAATAATCTTTTATTTGATCCAAATCGGAATCAAGAATATAGTTGGAATTTCCGCCCCTAACAAATAAAGTAGGTTTTTCAAAGATGGCATTGTTAGGAAGTGCCGTTCCAATTTGTTCGATTTGGCTATTGAAAACAGGTAAATTAAATCGGAATGCCAATTGTCCTGGTTCTATCCAATACAAACTTTTTAAAAGAAATTGGCGAGTTCCATAATCAGTAATGTAATCTGAAAGTGTCTCTTCCACATCGCTCCTACTAAGTTTCAATGAAAAATCAATTGCATTTAAACCTTCTAAAATAGTTTGATGGTGCTGTGGATAAAACTTTGGACCGATATCGGCAACAATAAGCTTATCAATTAAATTTGGAAATTTGGTTGCTAAAAGCATAGCTACTTTTCCACCCATTGAATGTCCAATACAATCAATATTTTGAAGATTTTTATCATGACAATAATCAACTACATCTTGAACCATTACCTCATAATTGAAAATATCGGAATGAAAACTACGACCGTGATTACGAAGATCTAGTAAATGAACTTGAAATTCTTCATGAGAATATTGTGCGCCAAGGGTTTTCCAATTGTCAGACATTCCCATAAATCCATGGAGAATTAAAAGCGGTTTTCCTTGACCTTCAATTTTTGAATAGAGCATAATTATGATTGATGTTCGGTATTGCGTGAGGGATGGTAGCGAAAATCCCACACTTTTTGTGTGGATTGTAACGCACAGCCCGACCCTTGCGGTCACGCCCCAATTATTATTTCAATTTTTGCAAATACATATTGACTACATTGTCTAATCCTAGATATAAAGCTTCGCAAATTAAGGCATGGCCAATGGAAACTTCCAGTAAATTAGGTATGTTTTGATTAAAATATTGAATATTATCCAAACTTAAATCGTGTCCGGCATTGATTCCTAAATTTAATTCGTTGGCTAATTTTGCAGCCTTAATGTAGGGATCAATTCCCGATTTATTTCCCAATCCATAATGGTGTGCGTAACTTTCGGTGTACAATTCGATTCTATCGGCGCCAATTTTAGCTGCGCCTTCTATCATTTCTAATTTTGGATCTACAAAAACGGAAGTTCTAATTCCGTTTTGCTTGAATTCTTGAATCATTTCGGTTAAAAACCGATAATGCTTTACGGTATTCCAACCCGCATTTGAAGTAATTGCATCGTTAGCATCGGGAACTAATGTAACTTGTGTAGGCTTAACTTCTAAAATTAAATTTACAAATTGTGGCTCAGGATTTCCCTCAATGTTGTATTCTGTAAATACGATATTTTTTAAATCTCGGGCATCTTGATAACGAATATGGCGCTCGTCTGGCCTTGGATGAATTGTAATCCCTTGCGCTCCAAATTTTTGTATATCTGTGGCAACTTTAAGCAAATCAGGTGCATTTCCGCCACGAGCATTTCTTAAAGTAGCAATTTTATTAATATTTACGCTTAATTTTGTCATAGACTTTTTGCTTACTAATTCTTGACAAAAATACAAACTAAAACACGTTGATTTATGCTAAATTTTGATTATTTTGCACTCGTTTAAATACCAATATTTAATGTTAGAAATTACCGATTATATTAATAACGATTTTAAAGCAATTAACAGTTCGGATTCTATTGAATCAGTGGTGGATTTCTTTGAAGAAGCTCGTTTTTCCCATTTTCCTGTGGTTGAAAACGGCGTTTACATTGGTTGTATTTTTTCAGAAGAGGTTGAAACATTTGATTCAATCAAGAAAATATCCGATTACCGATATGCTTTGAAAGGTTTTTTTGCTCGAACAAATATGTTTTGGATTGATGTTTTAGAGGTTTTTTCAAGAAATAACACTTCCGTTATTCCTGTATTAGACAATGAAAACAATTATGTAGGTTATTATGAAATAACAGAAGTAATTCAGAATTTCTATGAAACTCCATTTGTAAAAGAGTATGGTGGCGTTATAATTGTTGAGAAATCTATTTTGAATTTTACAATGAGCCAAGTAGTTCAAATTATTGAAAGTAATGAAGGTAGAATATTGGGTTTGTATATTTCAAATACGACTCCAGACAAAGTTCAAGTTACAATTAAAATTGTTTTGGGAGGGATGAATGAAATTCTTCAATCATTTAGAAGGTATGAGTATGATATTATTTCTGAATATAAAGAGGATTTTTTTCTAAACAATTTGAAAGATCGATCGGACTATTTAGATAAATATTTAAGCATATAATATTTAGATTCAATTTAATATCATAAAATGAAAGTAGCTATTTACGGACAATATTATCAGAATAGTACGGAGCCAATTATCCGAGATATTTTTGTTTTTTTCAATGAGAATCAAGTTGAAATGGTTATTGAAGAAGCGTTTTTAAAACTTTTATATGAAAAACAAATTGTAAAAAAAGAGTATAAAACTTTTCAATCTCATAAAGAATTAGATAGTAGTTTTGATATAATGATAAGTATCGGTGGTGATGGGACTATTTTAAGAGCCGCCACATTAGTTCGTGATTCCGGAATTCCAATTTTAGGAATCAATGCCGGAAGATTAGGTTTTTTAGCGATGGTTCAAAAAGAGGAAATTGCTGAATTTTTACAATTAATAATTGAAAAAAAATATACCATTTCAGAAAGAAATTTAATCAGTTTAACAGGAACCCCAGAAATTCCTGAAATATCCGATATTAACTTTGCAATGAATGAAATATCAGTAAGTAGAAAAGACACTACTTCAATGATAACCATTGAAACCTATTTAAATGATGAATTTCTAAATTCCTATTGGGCTGATGGATTAATAATTTCAACTCCAACAGGTTCAACTGGATACTCGCTTAGTTGCGGAGGACCAATTTTAACTCCGAACGTATCGAGTTTAGTAATTACTCCTATAGCACCTCATAATTTAAACGCACGACCTTTAGTAATTCCTGATGACACAATAATCCGATTAAAAATAACCGGCCGTGAAGAACATTACTTAGTTTCTTTAGATTCTAGAATTGCTTCGGTTAAAAACGAATCAGTATTAACTATACAAAAAACACCTTTTAAAATTAAAATGGTAGAAATTCACGAAGAAACCTTTTTAAAAACACTTCGCAACAAACTTCTTTGGGGAGAAGACAAAAGAAATTAAACACTATTAATTAAGATCGGTATACTACAACCGACCTATTTTCGTTAAATAATAATCACAGCTGAAATCAATGCCATTTATTTGAATAATCAATGGTAGAAATTGAAATTCTTAGGCCATTTAGAACCTATAATTGTTATATTTGCAAGCTATTTTATAAAAGAATGAATAGATTTTATTTCTTATTAATTTTATTACTAAGATTTACCCCTGTAAATGCTCAAATTAATGAAATAGGAGTATTTCTTGGAGGTAGTAATTATATTGGTGATGTAGGGGCTACAAATTATATTGCACCAAATAAAGTTGCCTTTGGATTGTTATATAAATGGAATAAAAGTCCCAGACATTCATGGAGATTTTCTTACAATCAAGCTAAAATTACTTCAAGGGATTTAAAATCAAATTCACCGGGTAGAACTCAAAGAGGTTATAATTTTGAAAATAATATAAAAGAAGTATCTTTAGGGCTTGAATTTAATTTTTTTGATTTTAATTTGCATGATTTTGAGCCAAAAATAACACCCTATATTTATAGCGGTTTAAGTTACTTTTCATATGATGAATTGTTTTTTATTTTAGGAGAACAAAGAGTTGACTATAGAAATGGGGCATTGGCAATTCCAATTACATTAGGAATAAAAACAAATGTTTTTGAAAATCTTATTTTAGGTTTAGAAGTTGGCGCAAGATACACCATGACGGATAATCTAGACGGGAGCAACCCAAAAAATAAAATTTTAGCTCCATTGAAATTTGGGGATATAAATAGTAATGATTGGTTCGTGTTTTCAGGTATTACATTAACGTATACTTTTGGAATCAAACCATGTTATTGTGAAAATAAATGAATTTAAAAGATAGTATTAATTTAAATAATTTGCCCAAACATCTAGCTATAATTATGGATGGCAATGGTCGTTGGGCAAAACAAAAAGGTTTGCTGAGAGCTTTTGGCCATGAAAATGGCACAAAATCTGTTCGAGTTACTGTAGAAACAAGTGCTAAATTGGGAATTTCTAATTTAACATTGTTTGCCTTTTCAACTGAAAACTGGAGCCGACCAAAATTAGAAGTAGATTTATTGATGGAGTTATTAATTAATTCATTAAAAAATGAATTAAACACCCTTCAAGAAAACAATATTAAACTAAACTCAATTGGAAATTTAGATTTATTACCTAAATCGGCTCAAAAAAAATTAGAGGAAGTAATTGAAACCACTAAAAATAATTCTCGAATGGTTTTAACATTAGCATTGAGTTATGGATCGCGTGAAGAACTCATTAATGCTGTTAAAAATATAAGTAATAAAGTTAAAAATAATATAATTTCAATAGACAACATAGATGAATCAATAATAAATCAGCATCTTTACACACGTGATTTACCAGAAGTAGATTTATTAATTAGAACAAGTGGCGAACATCGAATTAGCAATTTTTTGCTTTGGCAAATAGCTTACTCGGAATTATATTTTACTGATGTACTTTGGCCTGACTTTAAGGAAAATGATTTATACGAAGCGATTATTAGCTATCAAAAAAGAGAACGTAGGTTTGGAAAAACAAGTGAACAAATTAAATAAAGTATTAGTGTTAAATAAAAGCATAAAATTATTGCTTACGATCATTTTTTTCGGAAGTATTTCTCAGATAGCAGCTCAAGATAGAATCCCATTTGATCAAGGAAAAAAATACATCCTTGCAGATGTTGAAGTAACAGGTAAAATTAGTTTTAATAAACAAACGGTTGTTACGTTTGCAGGCCTTGAAAAAGGTCAAAATATAACTGTCCCTGGAGAAGAAATTAGTAATGCTATTAAGAAATTAGGCAAGCTTGGACTTTTTAGTGAAATTGACTTTTTTGTTACTCAAATTAAAGCCGATAGTATTTTTCTAGAATTAAATATTAATGAACTTCCTAAATTAACTAAAGTTAAATTCAACGGAATTAAGAAAAATAAAATAGAAGATTTAATAAAAGAAAATGGGCTAACTCCAGGAAAAGTAGTAAATGAAAATCTGATAACTACTACTAAAAATTATATTGAAAATAAATACAAAAAAGACGGATATTATAACGCAAAAGTTGCAATTAATGTACTGAACGATACTACAGAAAATAACAGAGTAAAACTTGTTATTGGAATTGATAAAGGAGAAAAAATTAAAATTGGAAGTATCACTTTTATCGGCAATTCTAAGTTTTCAGACAAAAAACTTCGTAACGCTATGTCTGATACAAAACAAAAAAATCCTATTAGAATTTTTAAAGCCTCCAAATTTATTAAAGACAAATTCAAAACTGATTTAGCAAAAATTATTGACACCTACAAAGAAAAAGGATTTCGTGATGCTAGAATAGTATCAGACAGTGTCTATTTTAATAAAGAAAAAAATAATCTTTCCGTAAATATTAATGTTGAGGAAGGAAATAAATATTACTTTGGAAATATCAAATTTTTAGGAAATACCGTTTATTCAGACCAAGGATTAAGAAGTATCTTAGGAATAAAAAAAGGAGATATTTATAATGGCGTTTTACTTGAAAAAAGAATTTCCGATAAATCAAAACCTGACGGCGAAGACATTACCAATTTATACCAAAATAATGGTTACTTATTTTCAAATATCAATGCAGTAGAGGTTAAAACTGCAAATGATACCATTGATTTTGAAGTTAGAGTTGTAGAAGGCCCTATCGCCTATTTCAATAAAATAACGGTTGTTGGAAATGATAAAACTCACGATGAAGTAATTTACCGTGAGCTTAGAACTAAACCTGGAGAAAAATACAGTAAAGACGACCTGGTTAGAACTATTAGAGAAATTGGACAATTAGGATTTTTTGATCCTGAAGCTATTGATCCGAAATTTAAAAATGTAGATTCATCTGCAGGAACAGTTGATATCGAATATAATTTGGTTGAAAAAGGGTCAAGCCAAATTGAACTTCAAGGTGGTTATGGCGGTGGTGGTTTTATTGGAACTTTAGGGTTGTCATTTAATAATTTCTCTTTACGAAATTTATTTAATAAAGAAGCATACAAACCTTTACCTATGGGGGATGGTCAAAAAGTATCTTTAAGATTACAAGGGAGTATGTTTTTTCAAACCTACAGTATGTCCTTCTCGGAACCATGGTTAGGAGGTAAGAAACCAATTCAGTTTAGCACTTCATTATCATATAGCAAGCAATTTTTGAATGACTTTGCTACAGGAGCGGTAGATAAAAGCAAAAGCTTTAATATTTTATCCGCATCTATTGGATTAGCAAAAAGATTAACCGTGCCAGACGATTCCTTTGTACTTTCAAATTCATTAAGTTTTCAATATTACGATTTAAATAATTATAATACCGGTTTATTTACTTTTGGAAATGGTGCATCTAGAAATTTTGCTTACACCGTTGGATTGAGTAGAAATAATAAAGGGGTTAATCCAATATTCCCAACCTATGGATCTGAATTTAGCTTGTCAGCTAAATTTACTCCTCCATTTTCTAGGTTCAATAAAATAGATTATGCTAATTTGGGTAATCTAGCTGAATATAAATTAACAAATTCTGGTGCTGGATATTTTGATGTAAATAATAATTGGGTAGCCCCTGGCGATTATATCGCTACGCAAGAGATTAATGGATCGAATTATCAAGTTAAAGCTAATAGCTTTGTAGAAGCAGACACAGACCAAGGAAAAGTAGACCAGAAAAAATTTGAATGGTTAGAGTATTATAAAATCAAATTTAAGGCAGATTGGTTCACTAAAATATATGGTAAATTAGTTCTTCGTTCTTTGGGAGAATTTGGATTTCTTGGTTCCTACAATCAAGATCGTGGAATGATACCATTTGAAAGATTTTTTGTAGGTGGAGATGGATTAGCAAATTTTGCATTAGATGGACGAGAAATTATTGGTTTAAGAGGGTATCCTAATCAATCTCTAACTCCTTCCGATAGTCGTGGAGCTCAAAATGGAGCCACAGTTTACAATAAATTTTCATTAGAATTAAGATATCCACTTACATTAAAATCATCTGCTTCAATATTTGCCCTAACATTTGCTGAAGGTGGTGCTGCATATGATTCATTTAATAATTATAATCCATTTATTCTTCAGCGTTCTGCTGGATTTGGATTAAGAGTGTTTATGCCTGCATTTGGTTTATTAGGTATTGATTTTGGTTATGGATTCGATGCTTTACCTATACAAGGCTTAACAAAACCTAATGGTTGGGAAACTCACTTCATAATTGGTCAACAATTTTAATTTATCTATTAATTTTTCTAATAAAATAAGTTATGAGAAAACAATTTTTATTATTTTTGACAATTCTATTTTCAAGTATAACTTTTAGTCAAACTAAAGGAGTGAAAATTGGTTATATTGATATGGAATATATTTTACAAAACGTTCCTAACTATACTGAAGCAAAAAATCAATTGGAGCTAAAAGCACAAAAATGGAAACAAGAAATTGAGATAAAAAATAATGAAATAACAAAACTAAAAGAGGCGTTAAAAACCGAAAAAGTTCTTCTAACGAAGGAACTAATAGCCGAAAAAGAAGAAGAAATCACATTTCAAGAAAAGGAACTTTTAAATTATAACCAAAAAAGATTTGGTCCAAACGGAGATTTAATAATTCAAAAAGAGGTAATAGTTAAACCTATACAAGATCAAATTTTTACAATAGTTCAAGATCTTGCTGATTCAAAAAAATATGATTTTATTTTTGATAAATCCTCTGATTTAACTATGCTGTTTGCAGCAAAAAGATACGACATTAGTGATTATGTTATAAGAACTTTAAATAGAGCAGAAAAAAAAGAACAACTAACTAAAAAACAACTTAAATTACAAGAAGAAAAAGATGCTAAAGAGGATTTTATAAAAGAAAATCCTGATATGGTAGAAAGACAGAAAATTCTTGATGATAAAAAAACAGCCAAAATTAAATTAGCTGAAGAGAAAAAAGCAGAGGCAGAAGAAAAGAAAAGAATTGCAGAAGAAAATAGAAAAAAAGCAATTGAAGAAAAAAAAGCTTCAAAATCAAAACCTACTAATATTAACGATTCTATTGCTATTAAAAAAAACAATGTAAAATTAGATGCTGAAGCAGCAAGAAAAGCAGCAGCAGAGGCTAGAGCTAAAGCTCTTGAAGATAGAAAAAAAGAAATAGAGGAAAGAAAGAAAAAAATTCTAGAAGATAGAGAAGCGGCTAAAAAAGCTAAAGAAGAAAAATTAAAAGAAAAACCAATAAATTAACAATTAATACTAAAAATGATGAAACAATTAAAATGCTTACTAATAGCTACAATTTTTTTCCTAGGTGCTAACCAGGTTATTGCACAATCCAAGACCGCTCACGTTGAGGTAAATGAAATTATGTCAAAAATGCCTGCAATTCTTGAAGCTCAAAAACAATTAGAAAAATTAGGAGTTGAATATCAAGCTGTATATAAAACAATGGGGGAAGAGTACCAAGCAAAAATCAAAAAGTACGAAGGAGAAGTGCCTACAGTATCTGAAAAAATGAACATTGAGCGTCAAAAAGAAGTTCAAGATATGGAAAAAAGAATTCAAGAATATGGTCAAACTGCTCAAAAAGAATTACAATCAAAAGAAGCAGAATTAATGAAACCAATTCAAGAAAAAATTAAAGCAGCGATTCAAAAAGTAGGTAAAGCTAAAGGAATTCAATATATTTTAAATTCAGAAAGCCTTTTGTTAGCTGATGGTCCAAACTTAACCGCTGATGTTAAGAAAGAATTAGGATTCTAATATTTTATATAAATTAATTAAAACTGCTCATAATATGAGCAGTTTTTTTTTACATTTGTTTTTATGATTAATACTAACCCCATAGGTTTATTTGATTCAGGAATTGGTGGTACTTCCATTTGGAAAGCAATCCATCAATTAATGCCAAATGAAGATACCATCTACCTTGCCGATAGTAAAAACGCACCCTATGGAGTAAAATCTAAAGAAGAAATTATTGCTCTTAGCAAAAAAAACACTGAATTATTATTAGAAAATAATTGCAAAATAATTGTGGTAGCCTGTAATACAGCAACTACAAATGCAATTAAAGAACTCAGAGCATCCTTCGATGTTCCATTTATTGGAATTGAACCTGCAATAAAACCTGCTGCAACTCATTCCAAAACCCAAACAATTGGAATTCTAGCTACAAAAGGAACCTTGAGTAGTGAGCTTTTTAATAAAACAGTTTCTCTTTATCAGGAAACAAATATTATTGAGCAAATAGGTTATGGCTTGGTTGAATTAATAGAAAATGGAGAAATAAATTCGCCACAAATGGAGAAACTTTTAATTTCCTATTTAAAGCCAATGATAGAAAAGAATATTGATTATTTAGTATTAGGTTGTAGTCATTATCCCTACTTAATTCCTAAGATTAAAACTATACTTCCCAAATCTATTCAAATAATTGATTCAGGAGAAGCTGTTGCAAAACAAACTCTTGCTGTATTGCAAAGTCAAAATAGTTTAAATAATATACAAAAAGGAAATTGTTTGTTTTATTCAAATATAGATCCTAAAGTGCTAAACGCTATTCTAGAAAATAAATATACTGTTTCAAAAAGAGATTTTTAACTTCCCTCTTTAAACCAACTTGAATACATAATATAATTATTAGCTATTCTTTCTATTTCTCCGGCAAAATCAGATTGATCAATATCTTTAACCTTTATAGCAGGAACTCCAGCCCATATTGTTCCTGAAGTCACAATAGTATTTTGGGTAATCACAGCACCAGCAGCAACAATTGAATTACTTTCGATAATACAATTATCCATCACTATGGCTCCCATTCCAATTAATACATTATCATGAATTGTACAGCCATGTACTATAGCATTATGGCCAATTGAAACGTTATTGCCAATTTTGGTAGGGTGCTTTTCATAAGTACAATGAATTACTGCCCCATCTTGAATATTAACATTATTACCAATTCTAATGAAATTAACGTCTCCACGGACAACAGCATTAAACCATACACTACATAAATTTCCAAAAAAAACATCGCCAACTATGGTTGCATTTTCAGCAACATAACAATCCTCAGGAATTGAGGGTGATTTTCCATTTACAGCCTTTATCAACATAGTTTAAAAAATAATCCCGACTTAATCGGGACATTATATTTAGAATAAAATTAATTTAAAGCAGGGCAATTACAGTGATATTTTTCTGGTTCACAGAATAAATTTAATCCTAATGTAATTTGATGATATCCACGGTTATCAAACCTTATATCTCCTATCACTTGAGAATAGGTATAAGCAAACATAAAATTTCTATAATTTACACCTACTATTGGAGAAACAGATTGTAATTTTTGTTCTGCTATGCCATTACTTTTATTATATTGAGCTCCATCTAAACTTCTTCTATAAGAAAGTCCTCCCCAAATTTTTCCGTCTTCAAAATTCTTATATGCTTTTATATTAAAATCAATTGAACTTTCTTTCGTTTTCTCAACAGATTGAAACAAAATTGAAGGTTCCCATAAAACAACATCCACATCTCCAAATGTATAACCAGCACTAAAAATAAACTTTCTAAGGTTATCACTTTCATATTCTGTGTATATATTTCGTCTAGTTTCAACCGCATTTTTAATAGTAGCATGTGCGAAGAATTCTAAATAATTATAGGAAGCACCAATATCAAAATTTCCATAAGACTCTTTTTGAACAATTGTTCCATCAACAATTGGATCGTAATTACCTGAATTTCTAAATTGTGTTTCATCTAATTGACTTTGAATAAAAACTCCGCTAATACCAAACGATAATTGATTCAAATCGATATCATCTCTTGAAAACATAATGTGATGAGCATAGGTAAGCTTAATACCTTGTTGAGAATGATATCCGTTCAAGTCTTTAAAAAGTATCAATCCCACTCCTGATCTATCGTCTAATTTGCCATTAATACTTAAAGTTTGTAATTGGGGCGCATCTTGCTGTTCAAACCATTGTTTGCGGCCAGTTAACCTAATTTTGGTACAACTTGAAGCCCCAGCCATTGAAGGGTGAATCAAATAGTAATTGTCTGATAAATAGTCCGAATAAACTGAAATTCCCTCTTGGGAGAAAGATAATTGTGTAATAAAAATTAAGCTTAAAATGTATAATGTTTTTAAATTCATTTTTTTTTAATTCTTTTATAAATTGGATTATAAAGGTGCTAATAAATCGAAAGTCGAGTAGTAATTAAAATGAAAATCCAAAATACTTTTTTAATTTCATCGTTCAAATATATAAATTTTTAAGTTACATATCAAACACAACCTAATATATTTATAGCATTTAACATATATTATAACGTTATCACTTTTATTTTATTAGTACTATTTATACACATAAAACCTTCACATTCATTTAATAAATTGCATTTCTAATTTAAGGAAAATATATACCTTTACAACTCCTAAATATAAGAGGAATAAATAGCAAAAAAAATGATGAAAATAGCAATAAAGAGTACTCAAAATCCTACAATATTAAAATTTGAATTTCCTGATTTTATTACTCAAAATGAAAGTTTTGAATATAAAAATATTGATGAAGCAAAAGCTTCTCCCCTGGCGCAGCAATTATTTTATTTGCCTTTTGTGAAAACAATTTACATTTCTGGAAATTTTATTGCAATTGAAAGATATTCAATAGTAGAATGGGAAGACGTTCAAGAAGCTGTTGCCGATCAAATTGAGGAATTTGTAAATAGCGGCGGAATTATAATTAACGTTGATGAAAATAAACTAAAAAAACAACCTATAACAGTATATGGTGAAACTACTCCTAATCCAGCAACGCTAAAATTTGTGGTAAGCAGAATGCTAACTAAAAATGGGGTTGAATTTAAAAATATAGACGAAACAAAAGCTTCGCCATTAGCTAAAGAATTATTCAGTTTCCCCTACGTGAAAGAAGTATTTATTGATGAAAATTATATATCAGTTACTAAATATGAAGTCAACGATTGGAACCAAATTACACTTGAATTACGTTCATTTATTAAACTTTTCATTGAAAATGGCGGAACTGTTTTAGACGAATCTTTAATAGAAAATATTGAGAAACTAGAGAAACAACAAATTAGCAATTTTGACAATTTAGATACTACTTCCCAAAAAATAATTAATATTTTAGAGGAATATGTAAAACCAGCAGTCGCAGCAGATGGAGGAAATATCTTGTTTGATTCCTATGATGAAACTGAAAAAAGAGTAAAAGTGGTTTTACAAGGTGCTTGTAATGGTTGTCCATCATCAACATTTACTCTAAAAAGCGGAATTGAAAATATGTTGAAAGACATGCTTAATGATGAAAATATAAAAGTTGAAGCTATCAACGGATAATTTAATTGATTAAAATAAGAGTATATTATTCACTTTATTTTATTAGAAGCTTATCCAGCTGTTCGCTTCAATCCATGCCAAAAAGCATGGGATTTTCACTGCCATCTGGGCTAAAAACTTGACCATGAATCAATTAATTTCCGAAACTAGTCCCTACCTTTTGCAACATGCAAATAATCCAGTGCATTGGAAAGCATGGAACAAAGATTCATTAGCCTTAGCTCAAAAAAACAATACACTAATTATCATTAGTATTGGTTACTCCGCCTGTCATTGGTGCCATGTTATGGAGCACGAGAGTTTTGAGAATAATGAAGTGGCACAAACGATGAATCAACATTTCATCAATATCAAAGTGGATCGGGAAGAACGCCCCGATGTAGATGCCATTTACATGAAAGCACTACAAATTATGACTGGCCGTGGTGGCTGGCCATTAAATATAGTCGCACTTCCGGATGGAAGACCTGTTTGGGGAGGAACCTTTTTCCATAAAGCGGAATGGATATCTACACTTGAAAAATTAAACCATATTTATCAATCCAACCCTGAAAAAATGATAGAATATGCTGAAAATTTGCAACTCGGAATAAACAGTTTGAATTTTTCAAACACTGAAATAACCTCAGAACAATTAAACCAAAAATGTATTGAGCCTTTGGTTGAAAAATGGCAAAAAAGTTTTGATTTGGATTTTGGAGGTATGGCTCGAGCACCAAAATTCATGATGCCAAACAATTATAAATTTCTACTGAGATACGGTCATCAAGAAAACAAACAAGACATTCTAGACTTTGTGAATTTAACACTGACTAAAATGGCATTTGGTGGTTTATTTGATACGGTGGATGGGGGCTTTTCTCGCTACTCTGTAGATATGAAATGGCATGTTCCCCATTTTGAAAAAATGCTTTACGACAATGGTCAATTGATATCTATATATGCTGATGCTTATAAATTAACCAAAAATCTATTATACAAAGAGGTTATTGAAAAAACACTTCAGTTCGTTTCGAGAGAATTAATAAATAATGAAAACGGATTTTATTGCGCACTAGATGCTGATAGTTTAGACCGAAATGGGCATTTGGAAGAAGGTGCTTTTTATGTATGGATTCAATCTGATTTAGAAACAATCATAAACGAAGATTTCCCATTATTTAGTCAGGTTTTTAATGTCAACGAATTTGGATATTGGGAAAATAACAATTATGTTCTGATTCAAAATCAAGAACTGAAAGTAATAGCTAAAAATAATAAAATTGAACTTTCGGAATTAAAAACCAAGAAGAAAAATTGGGAAAAACTACTTTTTGATGAAAGAGAAAAAAGAAGCAAACCAAGATTAGACGATAAATCATTAACCTCCTGGAATGCCTTAATGCTGAAAGGGTATATTGATGCATTTAAAGCATTGGGTGATGAAAAATATTTGGCAATAGCTTTAAAAAACGCTCATTTTATTATTGATAAATTATTGTTGCCAGAAGGTAATTTACTTCACAACTACAAAAATGGAAATGCCAATATTAATGGCTATTTGGAAGATTATAGTTTTGTAATTGAAGCCTTTATATCACTTTATGAAGTTACAATTGATGAAAAATGGCTTCTTATTTCTAAGCAATTAACAGATTACTGCTTTGATCATTTTTATGATGAAACGGCGCAGTTTTTCTCCTTTACTTCCAAAAATGATGACCCATTAATTGCAACTCATTATGAAACGGAAGACAATGTAATTCCAGCCTCTAATTCAGTGATGGCTAATAATTTGTATCAACTGAGCATCTATTTCCAAAATCAATATTACGAATCCATTGGCATGAAAATGCTGAAAAAAATAATTCCAAATATTGATTATCCATCGGCCTATTCTAATTGGTTAAATGTTTTGATGAATTATTCCGAAAAACAAAAAGAATTAGCTATTTGTGGTGATAATGCATTGGAATACTTATCAAAAATAAATCGGGAATACCATCCAAATTTAATTCTTGCTGGTGCAAATAAAATTTCGGAATTGCCATTTCTAAAAGATCGATTTATAGAAAATGAAATGTTGTTTTATGTTTGCCAAAACCAAACCTGCCAACTTCCAACCTCCTATTTCAATGAAGTACTAAATAAAATTTGATTATTTTTTAGCAACAGTAGCCATGAAATCCTTAAGATAATAAGGTTCAAAATAGGCTACATCTTCAAACTTACTTTGTTGGAATTTCTGATAACTCAACGCACTCATTTCATTTGCCGATGGATAAAAAATTTCCTCGTGAAAAATAAAATTAGTATTCGTTAAAACCGTTTTTGCTTTTTCAGCACAATCTCCAACAAAGTGTATCGTTTCAGAAATTTCTTCAAATGAATTTTCAGTAAGAATTTCGGCCTGAACTTCTCTAATTTTTTCATAATTAGAATTGTAAATTGCCGAATAAACCTCCATTCTTCTTGCATCAATCATTGGTATAATTACTCCTTCAGTAATTGATAATTGAGATGCTAAAACTTGTAATGTATCAACCGAAATTAAAGGTAAATCCAATGCAAAACAAAGTCCTTTAGCCCCTGAAACGCCAATTCTTAAGCCAGTATAGGATCCTGGCCCTTGACTAACTGCAATTGCAGTCAAATCTTTGAAAATTAATTTTGAATCTTTGAGACATTCTTCAATAAACACATGCAACTTTTCTGCGTGTGAATAACCCGCTTCAGCCATTTCTTTGCATAAAATGGTTTTCCCATTTTGTGAAATTGATACAGAACAGTTTTTAGTTGCCGTTTCTAAATTAAGAATATAAGTCACTAGGATAAATTGGATTTACTTCTTCTCTGGCTTTTCAATTCCAGTACTCACAATAATTTTATCGCCAGAATTCAAGTCTTTTGTTACTGTGGTATAAGGTCCAACAATAACGACATCTCCTTTTTTAAGTCCGGAAAGCACTTCGATATTGGTATCATCTTGGATTCCAGTTTTGATGATTCTAATTTTAGCTTTATCTCCTACTTTTACAAATACACATTCAAATTTCTTATCACTTTTTGGAGCAACTTTACTTTCTTTATCTTGGGAATCTTCAACCACCATTTTTGAAGTTGCGGTAGTATCTGATTTTACAACAACTGAGCTGATTGGAACTCCAATTATATTTACTTTTCTAGTAGTAATAATGTCAACAGTAGCTGTCATACCTGGTCTAAATGGAGAATAGGTTAAAGGTTTTCCTTCTAATAAATCCATATAGGATTCTTTCAAAATTCTGATTTTTACTTTAAAATTGGTTACTTGATCCGCTGTTAAATCCGTACTTGCCGAGTTGGAAATACTCGTAACAATTCCTTTAAATTCTTTTTTCAAATAGGCATCAACTTCGACTTTTGCAGAATCACCCACATTTATTTTAACGATGTCATTTTCATTAACATCTACCTCAACTTCCATATTGTTTAAATTGGCAACACGAAGAATTTCAGTTCCAGTCATTTGTTGAGTTCCTAAAACACGTTCTCCTAATTCAACATTCAACATTGAAATAGTTCCGTCTGCTGGTGCATATATAGTAGTTCTACCCAAGTTATCTTTGGCTTCGCTTACAGTTGCAGAAGCGCTTTGTACATTATAATAAGCGGATTCTTTTGCCGCTTTTGCTACTTCAAAAGAGGCAATAGCTTTGTCCCACTCCGATTTTGAAATTATTCCTTTATCAAATAAGGTTTTACTTCTATCATAATTTGATTTCGCTTCCTTAAAAGAGGCGTCAGCTTGACTTAAACCTGCTTTTGTACCTGATAAATTAGAAATTGTACGTTGGTAACCAGAAAAATATAAATCAGGGTTTATTTTTACTAATAAATCTCCTTTTTTAACCACTTGCCCTTCTTTAACTGGCAAAGCAATGATTTCTCCTGATACTTCTGAGGATATTTTTACTTCAATTTCAGGTTGTATTTTCCCTGTTGCCGAAACGGTTTCTACAACCGTAATTTCATTTACAGTTGCTATTTCAACTTCTGTTCCTTTTTCTTTTTTTCCAATAACACCTGTTTTAGACAGTATTAATAAAACGGCAATTAAAGCAACTGCTGAACCTAATAAAATATAAATTGTTTTCTTTGACATGATGGTACTATAATTTAATTATTGGAATTCCAAAATAGAATTCAATTACTTTAACTCTAAAAATATAATCGTATTTAGTGCGAACCACTTCCGATTGCGCATTTACAAATAAGGATTGCGATTGGTTTAAATCGAAGGCGTTTAACATTCCAACTGCAAATTTCTCTTTTGCATAATTGTAAGCTTCTTGTCTCGCTTCTAATGTAAT
>CALPMA020000014.1 GCA_943324545.2 Chitinophaga pinensis | reverse complement strand
GATTTCAATTAGTTATTAACAAATATTAGCCGTACTTTTGCAAAATATTTAAAATACTATATGAATAAATTTGAACAATTAGGATTAAGTGAATCGTTACTGAAGGCGATTTTAGATCTAGGATTTGAAAATCCGACCGAAGTACAGGAGAAAGCGATTCCCCTATTATTGGAAAAAGACACAGATTTAGTTGCGTTGGCTCAGACAGGGACAGGGAAAACGGCAGCATTTGGGTTTCCAGTCATTCAGAAAATTGATGCCGACAACAGAAATACACAAGCATTAATTTTATCTCCAACACGCGAATTATGTTTGCAGATTACCAACGAACTTAAAAACTACTCAAAATACGAAAAAGGTATTAATGTGGTAGCAGTATACGGCGGAGCTAGCATTACAGAACAAGCTAGAGACATAAAAAGAGGAGCGCAAATTATTGTGGCTACTCCAGGAAGAATGCAAGACATGATTAATCGAGGTTTGGTAAACATTTCTCAAATTAATTATTGCATCCTTGACGAAGCAGACGAAATGTTAAACATGGGATTCTATGAAGACATTGTAAACATTTTATCAACTACACCAGACGAAAAAAGCACTTGGTTGTTTTCTGCAACTATGCCTGCTGAGGTAGCAAGAATTGGTAAACAATTCATGCACAATCCCGAAGAAATTACCGTTGGAACCAAGAATTCTGGATCTGCAACCGTTTCACATGAATTTTATCTAGTTAATGCGAGAGATCGTTACGAAGCCTTAAAAAGATTAGCAGATGCCAATCCGGATATTTTTTCTGTTGTTTTTTGTAGAACAAAACGGGACACTCAAGCAGTTGCAGAAAAATTAATTGAAGATGGATACAGCGCAGCCGCTTTGCACGGAGATTTATCTCAAGCACAACGAGATGGAGTGATGAAATCATTTAGAGGTAGACAAATTCAAATGCTTGTTGCTACGGACGTTGCAGCGCGTGGAATTGATGTTGATAATATAACTCACGTTGTTAATTATCAATTACCTGACGAAATTGAAACATACAATCACCGTTCAGGACGAACAGGAAGAGCTGGAAAACTGGGAACATCGATCGTTATTGTTACAAAAAGTGAATTGCGAAAGATTTCTTCAATCGAAAGAATCATTAAGCAAAAATTTGAAGAAAAAACAATTCCTTCCGGAATCGAAATTTGCGAAATTCAATTGTTGCACTTAGCTAACAAAATTAAAGATACTGAAGTAGATCACGAAATTGACAACTATTTACCCGCAATCAATAATGTACTTGAAGGATTAACAAAAGAAGAATTAATCAAGAAAATGGTTTCTGTTGAATTCAACCGTTTCATCGCCTATTATAAAAAGAATAGAGATATTTCAAATCAATCATCAGGTTCTGAAAGACGTGACCGTAATGATGGAGAAGGCTCGCAAAGAGAATTTAATAATAATGGTGCTGTTCGTTATTTTGTAAATATCGGTTCAAGAGATAATTTTGATTGGATGTCTTTAAAAGATTATTTGAAAGAAACTTTAGATCTTGGTCGTGATGATGTATTTAAAGTTGATGTTAAAGAAGGTTTCTCTTTCTTCAATACTGAACCAGAACATACTGATAAAGTAATGGATATTTTAAATAATGTTCAATTAGAAGGTCGAAGAATAAATGTTGAAATTTCTAAAAATGATGGTGGCGGAAGACGTGACCATAATGGAAGAAGTTCTGGAGGTTTTGGTGGCGGAAGAAGTTCAGCTCCAAGAAGAGAAGGTAATTTTGCTCCTAAAAGAGAAAGTTCTGGAGGTTTTAGAAGTGATCGTAATTCAGCGCCAAGAGAAGGTGGTTTCGGAAGACGAAGTGCTGCTCCAAGAGAAGGTGGTTTTGGCGGAAAAAGCGCAGCACCTAGAACGGGTGGTTTTTCATCTGACAGAACCCCAAGAACAGAAGGATCATCTGAAAGAGCTCCTAGACGATCGGAAGGTTTTGGGGATGCACCAAGAGAAAGAAGACCTAGAAAAAGCTAACATAATTTGTTAATTTTCTTATAATTATAAGGATAAACTACAGAATATCTTTCGTGTTTTATTACTTTTAAGGTTTTAATTCCAAAAATGAGATATTTTGTAGTTTTCTTTTTTATACTTTTCGCTAAAAACATCGTTTTTTCGCAAGAAATAATCCCTTCACAAAAAGTTTTTGGAACTATTGTAAATTATAGCACCCAACTCCCATTAGCTAATGTTAATATTATAAATATTAATAAAGTAAGAGGTACAGTTTCCGACTACAACGGAAAATTCGAATTAGAAGTTAGCGTTACTGATACCCTACACATCTCACTTATTGGATTTAAATCTATCAAAATCAGAGTTACAAACGATTGGTTTAAAATTAAAACTACCAAAATTCAATTGACAGAAAGTGCTATAGCACTTGAAGAAGTAGTTGTTCGTCCCTACGATTTAACTGGTTATTTAGAAGTCGATTCCAAATTAATTCCTACAAAAGAAAATTATAGATACAGTATTTCAGGATTACAACAAGGCTATGAAGCGGGTGAATATTCTCCTGGAGCATTCAGTAAAGTAATGGGTTCCATTTTCAATCCTGCCGATATGCTTTATAATTTCTTTGGTAAAAAACCCAAAGAATTAAAACGATTGAAAAGCTTAAAGAAAGACGAAACGGTAAGGAATTTATTAGCTTCAAAATTTGACAGAGAGACTATATCGGTACTTCTTGGAATTGACAAAAATGATATTCCTGAAATTTTAGGTCGCTGTAATTACTCCGAATCCTTCATAAAAACTGCTAATGATCTTCAAATAATGGATGCCATTAGCGAATGTTACGAAGAATATAAAATCTTGAAAAAGAAATAATTTTCCAAAATTAGACCATAATTTGTACTTTTGATTTCCTAATTTCAATAAATGGATATTAATAATCATATTCTTACTACCTCCAATTTGTGTGTTGGCTATTCTTCAAAAAAGGAAAATAAAACTATTGCATCCAACATTAATTTGACTTTGAAAAAAGGAGAATTAATTGCTTTAATAGGTGCTAATGGAATTGGAAAATCTACCTTACTCCGAACATTAATAGGTATTCAACCTCCCCTGTCTGGAAATATTATTTTAAACGGCAAGAATATTACTAATTACGATTCCATTTCGTTTGCACAAAATTTAAGCATTGTATTAACCGAAAAATTACCTCCAAGCAACTTAACTGTATTTGAAATTATAGCTTTAGGAAGGCAACCCTATACCAATTGGTTAGGGAATTTATCAGATATAGATATTTTTAAAATTAATGAAGCCATGAAACTAACGCAAATTTCTTCATTGGCAGAAAAAAAACATTATGAAATTAGTGATGGGCAACTTCAAAATGTATTAGTAGCAAGAGCATTAGCTCAAGATACCCCATTAATTATTTTAGATGAACCAACTACCCACTTGGATTTATTACATAAAGTTAGTTTGTTTAAACTTCTAAAGAAACTTGCAAAAGAAACCAATAAATGCATCCTTTTTTCAACTCATGACATCGACATGGCCATTCAAATTAGTGATGAAATGATAATTATGACCGATGAAAGTGTCGTTCAAGACCAACCATGTAACTTTATTTCAAAGGGTAATTTTAATTCTTTATTTAAAGATGATCATATCGCTTTTGATAGCGAAAAAGGAAAATTTATAGTTCATTAATACTATAATTCTATTTGTCTTTTTGCTTCACCAATTGCAAATGCTACTGAATTCGCTAAATTAAAACTACGAACTAAAGGTGAAATAGGAATTTTTAAATGATTCGGAAATTGACCTATTATCCAATCACTCAAACCCACACTTTCTTTCCCAAAAACCAGCCAATCACCATCTTGAAAATTTTCTTTCAAATATGACTTTTCAGCATGAGAACTAAATAAAAATACACGAGATTTATCAGTTATTTGAGCGGTCCATTCTTCAATATTATTATATTCTTTCCAATCCAAATGAACCCAGTAATCCAAACCGGAACGTTTCAAATTTTTATCCGTAATTTGAAATCCAAAAGGATGAATTAAGTGCAATCTATTTCCGGTGCCCACACATAATCTTCCTATGTTTCCGGTATTATTAGGTATTTCAGGTTCTACTAAAACAATGTTTAACATAATTAATTTATATTGTAGGATTAAGATTTAAGATATGTGAATCAGTTATTTCTTTAACTTCTCCCGATTTTAATTCATTAAGATAGATGTTACCAATTCTAATTCTTACCAACCTTAACGTTGGAAAACCAACAGCAGATGTCATTTTTCTAACTTGTCGAAATTTTCCTTCTTTAAGGGTAATCGAAGCCCAAGAAGTTGGTCCGTGACGTTCATCACGAATTTTCTTACCTCTTTCACCAAAATTAAGTGACTCAGTAACTAAAAACGCCTTACAGGGTTTCGTTTTATATTTGATGCCTTTAAATCCAATTTCAACTCCGTTTTGAATTTTATCAATTGCTTCTTGAGTTATAATTCCATCAACTTGAACGTAATATTCTTTGTCTACTTTTTTACTACGCACCAATTCACTCATCATTCCATCTGTGGTTAATAGAATTAATCCTTCAGAATCTTCATCCAAACGGCCAATTGCCATAGTACCTTCTGGAAAATCATATAATTCCCCTAATAACTTTTTATTCCTTTTTAACTGGTAAATAAATTGGCTTAAATAACCATAAGGTTTGTTTAAAATAAAATGATGGTGCATTGGTTAATAATTGAATTGCAAATTTACATTTAAATTAATAAATATTTTGTTTAACAATTAAAGATATTTGTTAAACAATTTATATCTTTACAATCTGAAAAATAGAATTATGGAAAAGGAATTTTCTGAAATTGAAATAGACCGAATAATTGAAATGGCTTGGGAAGACCGAACCACATTTGATTCTATTTTGTTACAATTTGGTCTAAAAGAACAAGAAGTTATTGATTTAATGCGAAGAGAAATGAAACCCTCCAGTTTCAGAATGTGGCGGGCACGAGTTCAAGGACGTAAAACAAAGCATGAAAAACTTCGTGATTTTCGAGAAGGCCGATTTAAATGTTCCAGGCAAAGACAAATAAACAATAATAAAATAGCTAAAAGATAGATGAAAAATATAGTAATTATTGGCGGAAGTAAAGGAATTGGTAATGCAATTTTGAAACAAGTTATTGAAAATAATAAGGTTTTTAATGTAAGCCGAAACCTACCGGAAATTTCTCATCCTAATTTAATCAATCATCAATTAGATGTTTTATCATCTGAACTTCCAGATATTGAGAATGTTGACGTGTTAATTTATTGTCCAGGTTCAATCAATTTAAAACCTATAACAAGCTTGGGAATTGATGATTTCAGAAACGATTTTGAAATTAATGTAATTGGGGCGGTAAAATCGATTCAAAAGTATTTGCCAAAACTAAAAAAGGGAACCAATCCTTCTATTATTTTGTTCAGTACTGTTGCAACAAAATTAGGAATGCCTTTTCATGCAAGTATAGCGACAGCTAAATCAGGAGTTGAAGGATTGGTAAAATCGCTTGGAGCTGAATTAGCACCTTCAATTAGGATTAATGCAATTGCACCTACAATAACTGAAACCTCTTTGTCAGCAGCAATTCTTCGTAATGATAGAATGAAAGAAAATATGATTGAAAGACATCCGATGAAAGGATACTTATCCCCGGAGGAAGTTGCTGGAATGGCTAATTTTTTAATATCAGACAGTGCAAAATCGATATCGGGACAGGTTTTTGAAATGGATTATGGAATTGTAAGTTTTAAATTATAATAAAAAATTAATGAAAAGTTACGAAAAAATTGAGATTTACGATACAGTATTAATTGAATCATTAACGGAAAATTATAAGACAATAATAGAAAATTTAGGGGAAGATGTGAATCGTGAGGGATTGCAAAAAACACCAGAAAGAGTTGCTAAAGCAATGCAATTCCTAACTCATGGTTATGATTTAAATCCGCTAGAAATATTAAAATCAGCATTATTTACAGAAGATCACCAACAAATGATCGTTGTTAAAGACATTGAAGTTTACTCTATGTGTGAACATCATATGTTGCCCTTTTTTGGAAAAGCACACGTTGCCTACATTCCAAATGGTAAAATTGTGGGGCTCAGTAAAATTCCTAGAATAGTTGATGCATTTGCAAGAAGAATGCAAGTACAAGAAAGATTGACTGATGAAATTAAAAATTGTATTCATGAGGCTTTAAATCCAATGGGAGTTGCAGTTGTTATAGAAGCGCAACACATGTGCATGCAAATGAGAGGAATCCAAAAACAGAATTCCTTCACTACAACTTCATCATTTACAGGAGCATTTGAAAAAGATAAAACAAGAAAGGAATTCATCAGTTTAATTTCAAAAAAATTGAGTTAATTGGTTATTAAAATTTAATTCTAACCATCTTATTTTTTCCTGCTAAAATTGCCGTTTTAGAATCTTGAAATCTTATTGTAAAAAAATCTTTATCTTCTGATATTTTTTTCCAATTATCCCCTTGATCAATAGAATTATAGATTCCAGTTGTACCAATGCTTATAATAAATTCACCACTGGTCTCTGGAGAATATTGAACGCAGGATGCATATCCAAATCCTTGACTAATACCTACTAATTTCCATGTGAGACCTCCATCAAATGTCAAGGCTTTATTAGCACTATTATCGGATTGTATCTCGTAGTTACCTCCAACAATAATTCCTGTTTTTTCATTTAGGAAATCAGCTGAGAAAACTCCTGTCATCGCTTGCCCTTGAATTATTGGCGTATCATAAACCTGCCACGATTGACAAAAATCATCACTTACAAATACTCGAGATTTTATTCCCCCAGAAACCAAAAATATTCTATTACCCTTTACGCAAATATTAGTGTTGCTAGCCGCAAATGCCGATTCTCCCACTGCAAGTTTTGGTAAATTATTAGAAAGCTTTTCCCAGGTTTCACCTCCGTTGACGGTTGTAATTATCGAAAAAACGTCTGAAATTGGATCACCCATTGCAATTCCTTTATTGTTATCAATAAAACGAATGGCATCATAAAAAACCTTTTCATGATTCTCTCTATAGACTAATTTATAGGATAAATCTTTTTTATTAATTTTATATAACAAAGCTGGATTCCCAATACTTAAAATATAGATATCACTTTTGGTTTGCGCAATACTTCTAAATTCAAGTTTCAGGGAATCACTACTAATTTTTCTTTCAACACGTTTATTTGAATCTAAATCATAGTAACCATATCTATTTTTATCGGCCGCATACCAAACTTTATTTTTGTCTATTTCAATTGCTCTAATACTTATCTTATCATTAAAAAGGGTATCAATTGAAGCGAGAGATTTTAATTCGTTGAAAGTTGTTATTGCAGATTTAGACTTACAACTAAACAGAACTACTGATAAAACAAATAGGAAAAGACTCTTTTTCATAAGGTAACGATTTTTAAAAAAGCTAATTTACTCGAATAATGCTTAAAAGTTTAAGTTTTGTTAAATTTGATTCATGGCATAGTAATTGGACTTGGTGAAAAAGTAGTAATTATAAAATCGAAAACCATGAAAACGAAAATCCTTTTTTTATCTATTTTGAGCTTATTTTTTGTGAATACTGTTAATTCACAAAATAGAACTACAGTTATAGCATCAAATTCAGAAATTAGCGATAATTTAGATTTGAAAGCAGTTGCATCAATTTTTGGAGAATCTAAAAACTTGGAAAATTTTGAAAGACGATTGAATGATCCAAAATTGAAAATTTCCAATTTAGATTTAAATGACGACCGTCAAGTTGATTATCTAAGAGTAATTGAAACTATTGAAGGAAATACACATTTAATTGTTATCCAGGCCATATTAGAAAAAGATATTTTTCAAGATGTAGCTACCATAGAAGTTGAAAAAGACAGAAATAATAGATTGCATATCCAAGTGGTTGGTGATGTTTACATGTATGGAAATAATTATATTTACGAACCAGTTTACGCTCATTCTCCTTTACTATTTACTTATTTTTGGGCTCCCAATTATAGAATTTATCATTCAAGATGGAACTGGAGGAATTATCCAAGTTTTTACTATTATTGGCACCCTTTTCCAATCTACAGATACAATAGAAACGTACGTGTTTGGATAAATTACAAAAACCAATATAATTATGTTAATGTTAGACGGAGTCAAGTTGCAATTAATCTACATAGAAATGTTCGCGCAAATAGTTATGAAATTAGCAACCCGGAACGTTCATTTGAAAGGAGAAATACAAACATTTCAAATCACTATGAATTAGACAGAAGCAGAACATCAAATGGAAATAGTAGATCTGAAAATAACAATGCTGCAACCCCAAGATCTACTACTAGAACAGATTCATCAACTCCTAGAAACAATAACCAGAGCGCAAGTCCAAGACCAAATACAAGGACTGATGTAGCAACTCCTAGACAAAATCAATCAGAGTCAAATACTCCTAGAGTTCGACAAAATAATGATAAAACACCGAGGAATTCAAACCCAAAAGAAAACAGAAATTCCAATTCAAGAAGATAAATCTTTCTTTTCGAATTCAATAAAAAAAACACCAAAAAAAATTGGTGCTTTTTTTATTTGTCTAATAATTTCAATAATTATTTTTAAAAAAAATACAATCATTTATCAATATTAAATTATATAGTAATAAATTTGAAGACTTTTTTTAAACTATTTTTATGAGTTCTCATCATCACGATCTGCACAGCAAATTATCATTAGGTGGATTACTAATTACTTTAGGAATAATTTACGGAGATATTGGAACTTCGCCATTATATGTTATGAAAGCCATTCTTGGGCTTCACGCAATTACTTCAGATATTGTTTTGGGTGGTGTTTCATGTATTTTTTGGACACTCACTTTACAAACTACCTTAAAATATGTATTAATTACTCTTAGTGCAGATAATAACGGTGAAGGAGGTATTTTTGCATTGTATGCATTAGTTAAAAGGACAAAAGTAAAATGGTTAATTGTACCAGCAATTATAGGTGGAAGTGCATTATTAGCCGATGGAATTATTACCCCACCCATATCTGTGGCTTCAGCTGTAGAAGGAATCAGAACTTATTATCCCGAAATCAATACAATTCCTATTGTAATTGGAATCCTATTTATACTTTTTACTATTCAACAATTCGGTACAAAATTAGTTGGTAAATTTTTCGCCCCAATGATGCTAGTTTGGTTTGGTATGTTAGGGATATTAGGAGCTATTCAAGTATTTAATAATATTGAAGTTTTAAAGGCTATCAATCCATATTATGCTATACAACTTTTAACTATTCACCCAGAAGGATTTTACGTTTTAGGATTTGTATTCCTTTGTACCACTGGAGCTGAAGCTTTGTATTCTGACATGGGACATTGTGGAAGAAAAAACATTAGAATTAGTTGGATTTTTGTAAAAGTAACACTGGTTCTAAATTACTTTGGTCAAGCAGCTTATTTATTACAGCATGAAGGCACAACTTTACAATCTTTAGGAGGTAAAAACGGTAACCCATTCTACTTAATAATGGAAAGTTGGTTTCTACCCTTCGGAATAGTAATCGCTACAATGGCTGCGGTAATTGCATCACAAGCCTTAATTAGTGGCTCATTTACATTAATAAATGAGGCTATGAGATTAAACTTTTGGCCAAAAGTAAAAATTAAATATCCTACAGAACTTAAAGGACAATTGTACATTCCATCAATTAACTGGTTATTATTTGCAGGTTGTATTATGATTGTTTTGCACTTTGAAGAATCCAGTAATATGGAGGCTGCCTATGGATTAGCAATTATACTTTGCATGATTATGACAACTATACTTTTAAATTTCTTTATGATTCTAAAAAGAGTTTCATGGATGATAATAGTTCCATTAATTGCGACTTATCTAATTATTGAATTTAGTTTTTTAATAGCTAACTTAAATAAATTTCCACACGGAGGTTATGTAACCTTATTTATTGCTATAATGCTAATTGGGATTATGACGATTTGGTATTTTGCTAAGAAAATTAGTAAAAATTATACCAAGTTTGTTAAAATTGATTCCTATACAAAAGTACTAGCAGAATTAAGTGCTGATTTATCGATTCCAAAATATGCAACTCATTTGGTTTATATGACTAATGCAGGTCGGACAGACGAAATAGAAGAAAAAGTAATGTATTCTATATTACAAAAAAGACCTAAACGAGCCGATTTATATTGGTTTGTTCATGTAAATATTCTCAACGAACCCTATAAAACGGAATATAAAGTAACTGAAATTATTAAAGATGACTTATTTAGAATTGACTTTAATTTAGGATTCAGAGAACCTACAAAAATCAATTTGATGTTCAAAGAGGTTTTGAAAGACATGGTAAAAAATGGTGAAGTAGATGTTACAAGTCGATACGAATCATTAAATAAAAATAATATTCTTGGTGATTTCAAATTTGTATTGTTAGAAAAATTCTTATCTAATGATAGTGATTTATTATGGCATGAAAAGATTGTCATGAATGCCTATTTCTTAATTAAAAAATTCAGTTTATCGGAAGAAAAAGCATTTGGATTAGATAGTAGCTCAGTGAAAATTGAGAAATTTCCAATGGTTTTACATCCGCCAGAAAAAATTCACTTAAATAGAATTGAATAAATATATTTAGTATCCTAAATTATTAAAACAATACTAATTCTCCTTGAATTAACAAAAATCTCTTCTAAAAAAAAGCAGTACATTTGCATTTCAATTTAAAATAATGAGATTACACAGAAATTTAGTTTACACTACTATCGATTCCCTAAATGCGATTTTTAATGATGGAGAATATGCCGATAAAGTTGTAGCGAGAGCTTTAAAAAAAGATAAACGATGGGGAAGTTCCGATCGAAAGTTTGTTGCTGAAACTATCTACGAAATAGTTCGTTGGAAAAGATTATACGCTGAAATTGCTGAAGTTAAAGAACCATTTGATCGAGATAATCTTTGGAGAATGTTCTCTGTTTGGGCAGTTTTAAGAGGTTATCCAATACCTGATTGGAGACAATTAGAAGGAACTCCTGAAAGAAAAATTAAAGGACGTTTTGATGAATTATCAAAAATTAGAGCTTTAAAAGAATCTATTCCAGATTGGATGGACGAATTAGGGGTTAAAGAATTGGGTGAAAAAGTTTGGTCTACAGAAATAACAGCTCAAAACCAACCTGCAAAAGTAATATTAAGAGTCAATACTTTAAATACAACTCGTGAAAAACTACATTCATTACTAATGGATTTAGATATAGAAACTACTTTCTTGAAAGAACAGCCTGATGCATTAGTTCTAAAAGAAAGAGCCAACGTATTTATGACCGATGCATTTAAAGAAGGAATGTTTGAGGTTCAAGATGCTAACTCCCAATTAGTTGCTGCATTTTTAGATGTACAACCCGGGATGAGAGTAGTTGATACTTGTGCTGGAGCTGGAGGAAAAACACTTCACCTAGCCTCTTTAATGGAAAATAAAGGGCAACTAATTGCTATGGATTTATACGAAAGTAAATTAAAGCAGTTAAAATTGAGAGCAAAAAGAAACGGTGCTTTTAATATTGAATACCGAATTATTGATTCTACAAAAGTGATTAAAAAACTTCAAGAAAAAGCCGATCGTGTTTTAATTGATGCACCATGCAGTGGTTTAGGAGTCTTAAAAAGAAATCCTGATGCAAAATGGAAACTCCAACCTGAATTCATCAATAACATTAGAAAAGTACAAGCTGAAGTTCTTGAAAGTTATTCTAGAATTGTAAAACCAGGTGGAAAATTAGTTTACGCTACTTGCTCGGTATTACCCTCTGAGAATCAGGAACAGGTACAAAATTTTTTAAAAAATACCGAAATGGGTAAGAACTTTAAATTTCTAAAAGACACTAAAATTTTAGCTTCAGAATCGGGTTTTGATGGGTTTTATATGGCTTTATTAGAAAGAAATACTTAGATTTTATCTTTATAAAAATTAGAAACCAATATATAATTAAAATCGTCTCTTGATATCTAATTTTAGATTAAATTTGTTATCCTTTAAAATTAATTTATGAAACAATTTTTCACTTTCCTAGCCCTACTATCTTGTCTTAATAGTTATACTCAAATACCACAAGGGTATTATAACACCGCAACAGGAACAGGATATACATTAAAAACTCAACTTTTTAATATTATTAACAACAATACAAATGCACTGACTTCTTCTTCTAATTATGGGGGGTTATGGACATTATTTACTCTAAGCGCCTTTAGAGATCGATTTTATGAAAATGATAATACGCTATTAGATATTTATTCTGAAAGACCATCAGGACCAGACAGTTATAATTTTTCATCAACCACGCAACAATGTGGAAATTATACGAATGAAGGGGATTGCTACAATAGAGAACATACAATGCCTCAATCGGTGTGGGCTTCAGCTTATCCAATGTATTCAGATGCTCATTTTGTTTTACCAACCGACGGAAAAGTTAATGGAGTACGTGACAATTTCCCTTATGGAAAAGTAAATGTGGCTTCATGGACCTCAACAAATGGTTCTAAACTAGGAAGCAATACGAATTCAGGTTATTCTGCTGGTTATGTAGGTACCGTTTTTGAACCTTTGGATGAATTTAAAGGTGATATAGCAAGATGTTTATTTTATTTTGCTACAAGATATCAAGATCAAATTACGTCATGGAATTATTCCATGTTTAATGGAACTTCTACTCAAGTTTTTACTAATACTTTTACCAATATTTTGGTAAATTGGAATAATTTAGACCCAGTAAGCCCATATGAAATTGCTAAAAACAACGCGGTTTATACATTTCAAGGAAACAGAAACCCCTATATCGATCATCCTGAATATGTTGCCTCAGTTTGGAATAGTTCGTTAATAAATAATACATTTGAATTAGAAAATTCAATTTCAATTTACCCAAATCCTACAAATAATGGATCTATTTTTATCAATACCAATTCTACAATTGAAGGTATCCAATTGATATCTATCAATGGGCAATTAATAAATCATTTCATGAATCCAATTAAAAGTAATGAAAACTATACCTTAGATAATTTACCTAAAGGGTTTTATTTCTTAAAATTAACATCCAATAATAATTCTATTACCAAGAAAATTAGTGTAAATTAATTTAGAATTAACTTATAAAAAAACTCCGATTTTCATCGGAGTTTTTTATTATTTAAAATATCAAAAATTCTAATTATTCATAGAAATCAAAAATTCTTCATTATTTTTAGTTTTCTTAAATCGGTCGTTTATAAAATCCATCGCCTCCACCGGATTCATATCAGAAAGGTACTTTCTCATAATCCACATTCGCTGAAGTGTCTTTTCGTCTAATAATAAATCATCACGACGCGTACTAGAAGAAGTTAAATCGATAGCAGGGAAAATACGTTTGTTAGCAATTTTTCTATCCAATTGCAATTCCATATTTCCTGTACCTTTGAATTCTTCAAAAATAACTTCATCCATTTTGGACCCTGTTTCTGTAAGTGCAGTAGCAATAATACTTAAAGAACCTCCATTTTCAACATTACGGGCTGCTCCAAAGAAACGTTTTGGTTTTTGTAAAGCATTTGCGTCAACACCACCACTTAATACTTTTCCAGATGCAGGTTGTACCGTATTATAAGCTCGAGCTAAACGAGTAATAGAATCTAATAATACTACCACATCGTGACCACATTCTACTAATCTCTTGGCTTTTTCCAAAACTATATTTGCAATTTTAACATGTTCTTGTGGCTCTCTATCAAAAGTAGAAGCAATAACTTCACCACGAACACTACGTTGCATATCAGTAACTTCCTCTGGACGCTCATCAATTAAAAGTACAATTAAATAAACTTCAGGATGATTGGCTGCAATAGCATTTGCAATGTCTTTCAATAACATTGTTTTTCCCGTTTTAGGTTGCGCCACAATCATTCCACGTTGCCCTTTTCCAATTGGAGAAAATAAATCAATAATTCTTGTTGATATGGTACTTTGTTTTTCAGCAATTCTGAATTTTTCAGAAGGGAAAACTGGAGTTAAATGTTCAAATGAAACTCTGTCACGAACTACTTGTGGATCATGACCGTTAATTTTTAATATTTTAACCAACGGGAAGAATTTTTCTCCTTCTTTTGGTGGACGAACCACGCCTTTTACAGTGTCTCCCGTTTTCAAACCAAATAATCTAACTTGTGAGGTAGATAAATATATATCATCTGGTGAGGCTAGATAATTATAATCCGAAGATCGTAAAAAACCGTATCCTTCCGACATCATTTCTAAAACACCTTCACTTTCAATGATTCCATCAAATTCAAAATCAGAATGTCCAAAATTACTTTTTTTACCTTTAAAATTTGGATTTACATTTCCATTTTGAGCTTGATTTGGATTCTGATTTGAATTTTGTTTTGGATTCGGATTTTGTAGTTTATGATTAGGGGTTTTTTGGCTTTCTATAGTAGTTTCTTCGCTATTTTCTTCAGTATTATTATTTTCAGAAGTAGTTTCGATAGGAACTATTGCCGCAACTTTAGCTTCAAAATCTGCTTTTTTAAACTTTATAACTTTTCGATCTATTGGGTTTTCAGCTGGAGCTTCATTAATTACAACTTTCTTATTTTCAATAACTTGTTCAGATGATTCAGAAAATAAAGACATCGATTCTGCTTTTTGGTCAACAGAAATTCTAGCTCTTTTAGGTTTAGTATCATTAGTATTCTCAGACTTTACTGCAGAACTTACTTCAGAACTTACTTCAGAAAACGAAGCTTGAACTTGTAAAATTTGATTAATTAAAGCTTATTTTTTAACGCCGGTAATTTTAGTAATATTGGCTGCTTTCGCAATTTCTTGAAGCTCAGAAAGCTTCATTTCTTTTAATACAGAAATCTCAAACATAAATGTTATTTGAATTTAATTGTTGTGGAATAATAAATAAAGAATGTGTGATTTTTTTTTAAATGAAATCTTCAAAGGATGAAGTACTTACAGATATGTTATGCAATAATACAAAATATTATTAATTATCATAGTGTTTTTATAATTTTAATTAATATTTTTGTTTTAACAATTTACAATAATGATTCAAAGAATTCAAACGGTCTATTTATTAATTGCCTTAGTAATTTTAGGAGTACTTCCTTTTGTTTTACCACTTTGGACTTCGACCGATGGCAAAGAGTTTCGCTTCATGAGCGATTCAATTTACACCTTAATTTTTGGATTATCCACTACAATAACTTTAATTAGTATACTTTATTTTAAAAAAAGACAGCATCAATTTGTGCTTAACAGGTTGACAATCATATTGAACTTAATTTTATTAGGATTATTTGTATATCGCTCGCTAAATTTATCTGGAGAAACTGTTCAAGTTTCTGAGAAAGGTATTGGGATGTTTCTTCCAATTGTTGCTATCGTTTTCTTGGCTTTGGCCAATAGAGCCATCAAGAAGGATGAAGATCTCGTAAAATCTGCTGATCGTTTACGATAAACCTATAAACTTGTTTATTAATGCGAAGAAAAACCCGAACGAAAGTTTGGGTTTTTTTTCGTTATTAATTTATCTTTTTCCCAACTCAACTATCTCTAAATTAGATATTTTATCGCTATCAATTTCAAATCGCAACATCGTTCGCATTTGGTGAAAACCACTAATTCCAGCTGCTCCAGGGTTCATGTGTAACAAATCGTGTTTCTTATCAAACATTACTTTTAATATATGTGAATGACCACAAATGAACAATTTTGGAGGATTATTCAACATTTCATCCTTAATATTCGGATTGTATTTTCCAGGATAACCTCCAATATGCGTTATCCAAACCGAAACCCCCTCACACATAAATCGGTTGTGCAACGGAAATTCCAATCGCGCTTTATCGTCATCGATATTGCCAAAAACGGCCCGCAAAGGCTTTAACTTTCTAATGGTATCGGTAACCAACAAATCCCCAATATCGCCCGCATGCCAAACCTCATCAGCCAAATTAACATACTTCAAAATCGTATCATCAATATGACTGTGTGTATCTGAAAGAAGTACTATTTTTTTCAAAATTGTTTTATTTGGAGCTATTTCCAGCTTTCCGCTACAATCTGCGCTAAAAAAAGCGCAGGATTTTCACTGCTATCTGGGCTAGGATTTTGAGGTAAAATTAAACATTCCATGTACAAATAAAAAATCATATTCAACAAACAACTTTGATCGCCTTCAATTTCGTAGCGAAAAAATTAATAAGTATCTTTACCACTTCAAATTAAGTAACTTGAGATATTTCTTGAAATTAGCATATAAAGGAACAAATTACCACGGTTGGCAAGTTCAACCGAATGCATCTTCGGTTCAAGAAACTTTGAATAAGGCACTTTCCGTAATACTAAATAAAGAAATGAATATCATGGGTGCCGGAAGAACCGACACTGGAGTGCATGCTAAAGAAATGTTTGCTCATTTTGACTACACTCCCACTCTAGAAATTGAATCGACTCTACATAAATTAAATTCCTACCTTCCAAAAGACATCGTGATTTACGACATTATTCCCGTTCATGAAGATGCTCACGCTCGTTTCGATGCAAAAAAAAGAACATACCAGTATCATATTTCCTCTGTGAAAGACGTTTTCTCTCAGGAAGAAAGTTGGTATTACCAACAAACTCTAGATTTGGAATTAATGAATCAAGCAGCTAAAATTTTATTAAACTTCACCGATTTTCAATGCTTTTCAAAAGTAAATACCGATGTAAATACTTTTCACTGTACTATTTATGAGGCGTATTGGAAAAAAGAAAATAACCAATTAATATTTACCATTTCAGCAGATCGGTTTTTACGAAATATGGTTCGTGCAATAGTTGGAACGCTTGTAAATGTTGGTTTACACAAAATTACTCTTTCCGATTTTAATTCTATTATTGAAAATAAAAACAGGAATGAAGCTGGCTTTTCCGTTCCTGCGCAAGGCTTATTTCTAAACAAAATTGAATATGATTACCTATAAATGCTTTTTAAAACAATTCTCACAAGTTCCATTATCAAAATAATATGAAAGCAAAAGCATTTGATACCATTGTTTTTAAAAGAATATTAAAATACGCACAACCCTATAAATCGCGTTTTACAAGTGTGATATTATTTGCTATTTTCCTGTCAGTTTTTGCTGCATTACGTCCCTATTTATTGAAATTAACCGTCGATGACTATATAAAAACTCACAATCAAGCAGGACTTTTATGGTATGTTACTTTAATGGGAATTATCCTTATTCTAGAAGTTCTTTCGAACTTTTTCTTTGTTTATTGGGCGAATTGGCTTGGACAAGATATTGTAAAAGATGTTCGTGTTAAACTCTTTAAACACATGTTGAGCTTTAAAATGAAATATTACGATACCGCTCCAGTTGGTCAATTAATTACAAGATCGGTTTCTGATATGGAATCCATTGCTAAAATTTTCAGTCAAGGGCTATTCATGATTGCAAGTGACTTATTGAAAATGCTTGTTATTCTCATTTTTATGCTTAAGGAAAATTGGAAACTAACGATTATTGTATTTATAGCAATGCCAATATTGGTTTTCGTTACCCGAATTTTTCAACGCAAAATGCAAGTGACTTTTGAGGAAGTAAGAAATCAAATAGCTAACCTTAATACATTTGTTCAAGAGCGAGTTACAGGAATGAAAATCGTTCAACTTTTCAATAGAGAAAATATAGAGTATGAGAAATTTAAAGAAATCAATACTAAACATAAAAATGCTTGGGTAAAAACAATATTATATAACTCTATCTTTTTCCCTATTGCCGATATAATTTCTTCATTAACTTTAGGTTTCATAGTTCTTTATGGTGGTTTTAGAATATTAGATGGTGATACTACAACTACATTTGGAGATATTTTTTCTTACACCATGTACATCGGAATGTTATTTAATCCATTGCGTCAAATTGCAGATAAATTTAACGAAATGCAAATGGGTATGATCTCTGCTAATCGTGTTTTTGAAATATTGGATACAAAAGAACATATCCAAGACATTGGAACAATTGAAGCGCCAACATTTGAAGGAGCAATAGAATTTAAAGAGGTGAAATTCAGTTATATTGACAATGAAGAAGTAATTAAAGGTATCGATTTAAGTGTACTACCGGGACAAACAATAGCAATTGTTGGTGCAACAGGAGCTGGTAAAACAACCATTATCAATTTGCTAAATCGATTTTATGAAATCAATAGTGGAAACATTTATATAGATCATCTGAATATACACGATTACACTTTGGATTCACTAAGAAAACAAATTGCAGTAGTTTTGCAGGATGTTTTTTTATTTGCCGACACAATATTAAACAATATAACTCTCAACAATCCTGATATTACTCGCGAGCAAGTATTGAAAGCAGCCAAAAAAATAGGAGTTCACGAATTTATCATTAGTTTGCCAGGTGGTTACGATTACAATGTAAAAGAACGTGGCGTAATGTTATCATCAGGACAACGCCAATTAATCGCATTTTTACGTGCCTATGTTAGCAATCCAAGTATATTAATTTTAGATGAGGCTACCTCATCTATAGACATGTATTCAGAAGAGTTAATTCAAAAAGCAACCGAAACAATTACAAAAGGTAGAACATCAATAATAATTGCACATCGATTGGCAACTATTATCAATGCTGACAAAATTGTAGTAATGGATAAAGGATTAATAGTTGAGCAAGGAACTCATCAAGAATTATTAAATGTAGCTTCCGGTTTTTACAAAAACTTATACGATTCTCAATTCATATTAAACTCATAAATAGACTTTGAAAATTGGTTAACTAATTACAGTTTTCCTATTATCAAATAAAAATTAATTCATAAATTTGCGACAGCTTTTTTACCATAATTAAATAAATACGAAAAAAATGAAATACGATGTAATAGTTTTAGGAAGTGGACCTGGAGGATATGTAACTGCAATTAGAGCCTCTCAATTGGGTTTTAAAGTTGCTGTTATTGAAAAAGAAAACTTAGGTGGAGTTTGCTTGAATTGGGGATGTATTCCTACAAAAGCATTACTGAAATCGGCTCAAGTATTTGATTATCTTAAACACGCTTCTGATTACGGTTTATCGGTATCTGCATTTGATAAAGATTTTACAGCTGTGGTAGGTCGTAGCCGAGGAATTGCAGACGGAATGAGCAAAGGAGTGCAATTCCTAATGAAAAAAAATAAAATCGATGTGATTGATGGTTTTGGAAAAATGAAACCAGGTAAAAAAGTTGCTGTTACTGCTGCCGATGGTAAAGTTACTGATTATGATGCCGATCATATTATCATTGCAACTGGAGCTCGTTCAAGAGAATTACCCAACTTACCACAAGACGGGGTAAAAGTAATCGGTTACCGTCAAGCAATGACTTTAGAAAAACAACCTAAATCGATGATCGTTGTTGGTTCGGGTGCTATTGGGGTTGAATTTGCACACTTTTATAACGCTATGGGAACACAAGTTACCATTGTTGAATTCCTTCCAAATATTGTTCCTCTTGAAGACGAAGAAATTTCTAAACAAATGGAACGTTCTATGAAAAAAGCGGGCGTAACTATTATGACCAACTCATCTGTAGAAAGAATTGACACCTCAGGAAAAGGGGTAAAAGCCTTTGTAAAAACAGCTAAAGGGGAAGAAATTATTGAAGCCGACATCTTGCTTTCCGCTGTGGGAATTAAAACCAACCTTGAAAACATTGGACTAGAAGAAGTAGGAATTGCAACCGACAGAGATAAAATTTTGGTAAACGATTTCTACCAAACTAACATTCCCGGCTATTATGCTATTGGCGATATAGTTCCAGGACCTGCATTGGCTCACGTAGCTTCTGCTGAAGGAATTACTTGCGTAGAAAAAATTGCAGGATTACATGTAGACCCTATCGATTATGGAAATATCCCAGGTTGTACCTATGCAACTCCAGAAATTGCATCTGTAGGTTTGACTGAAAAACAAGCTAAAGAAAAAGGATACGACTTAAAAATTGGAAAATTTCCATTCACCGCCTCAGGAAAAGCAAAAGCATCAGGAACTCCTGACGGTTTTGTAAAAGTAATTTTCGATGCAAAATACGGAGAATGGTTGGGTTGTCATATGATTGGCGCAGGTGTTACCGACATGATTGCAGAAGCTGTGGTTGCTAGAAAATTAGAAACTACAGGACATGAAATTCTAAAAGCGATTCACCCACATCCAACAATGAGTGAAGCGGTTATGGAAGCTGTTGCTGATGCTTATGGCGAAGTAATTCACTTATAAAAAGTAACTCTTAAAATAGCAATCCGTTTTGTGAATTCAAAACGGATTTTTTTATAAATAAAATTAATCAATTGTAATCAAAAAAAAATTACATTTGTAAAATAAATAACCCCACAAAATTAGTTTAAGCGCCACAAATTCAAAAAGTTATAAATAATTAAACTCTTAGAATTTATGAATAATGTTATAGTTATTTTAGGCAATTACTTCGACACTTACTTTAGTTCAAAAAACATACGTAAAATAGAATTAGTCATTCTCCGTGTAGCCGTTTTTTCTTTTTTGTTGCATTTAGCCCTGATCTTTTTAGGTAACAATTTTTTATTTTTTCGAAATTTTCAGCACAGTTTCTTAAAAGCAATATACACCCCATTTAGTTTCATCCTGCTTTATGAAGTTTTTCTGTTAGTTATTATTATTCCAAAATCTATTTCAGAGTTTGTAGGGAAACAATTTGAAGTAATTACATTAATTACTCTTCGGAGTTTCTTTCATGATATTGCTGAACTTGATTTAAATAATTCAATAAACATTTACAACCATGATTTTATAAGTTTAATGTATGATCTCTGCGCTGCAATTTTAATGCTGGGCTTAACGATTTTATACTATAAAATATATCAAAATAATGGAAAAGCAGAGGTTGTAAATCAACTTAATAATTTCATTAATATTAAAAAAATGGTTTCCCTGGGGATGATAGTAATTTTATTATTATTAAGTATAAGTAGTTTTTACAATTGGGGTTCTGAAATGATAATTGCCCTTCAAACGGATAGTAACTACCCCAATTCAAACGCTGTTTTCTACTCCGATTTTTTCTCTATAATGATTTTTGTAGATGTATTGCTATTGATTATTTCATTTACGTATCATTTTTCGTTTTTCACCATTTTTAGAAATGCCAGCTTTATTATAACTACCATTTTAATAAGAATGTCTCTTACAATAGAAAAACCAATGAATTATATCATTATCCTAATTGGATTTTTATTTTCAATTATCTCCTTCTATCTTTTCGGATTAAGAAAAAAAATAGGACAATAATCTAAACCAAATTGTTGTTGATAGATTAAATAAACCTCGATTGAAAAATCTATCATGATGCCCACTTTGTTTCGTATCTTTGAAAAATAGAAACACATTCAAATTTATTTTAAAATGAAACAAAAGAAATCACTTTTATCCAGGTTTACAAGTGGTTGGAAAAAAATTGGTCCCGGATTAGTAACTGGCGCAAGCGATGACGATCCATCAGGAATTGCTACTTATTCTCAAGCGGGCGCCGCCTTTGGACTTTCTACATTATGGACTGCAATAATCGCCTTTCCCTTAATGGCTGCAATTCAGCAAATGTGTGCTAGAATTGGCCTGGTTACTTCACAAGGTTTAACTGGAACTCTAAAAAAACATTATCCAAGACCTATTTTATACTTAATGTTATTATTCAGCTTTCCAGCCATTATTATGAATATCGGAGCTGATATTGCCGGTATGGGCGCTGTGGGAAACCTGCTATTTCCAACAATTGAAGCCAATTATTTTAGTGTGATTTTTACCATTATTCTCCTTGGATTGATTATCTATTTACCCTATCAAAAAATAGCTTCAGTATTAAAATATTTATGCATTGTAATGCTCGTTTATTTTATTGTTCCGTTTTTGTACCAACAAGATTTTGCTGCTATAATTAAAGCAACATTTATTCCTACAATAAAATTTGACAAGAATTTTATTGCCATAATCGTTGGTATTTTAGGAACAACCATTTCTCCTTATTTGTTCTTCTGGCAAGCTTCTGTAGAAGTGGAAGAGATGAAAAATAGAAAACATATTATAGTAAATAAGAAGATCATTCATGAAATTAATCAAGATGTAGATTTCGGAATGACCGTTTCTGGATTTGTAATGTATTTCATAATTCTTACCACAGGAACTGTTTTGTACAATAGCGGAATTCATCAAATTGATACTGTTGAACAAGCGGCAATGGCTTTGAAACCAATAGCTGGGAATTTAGCATATTTGCTTTTTGCGGTTGGTGTAATTGGTACCGGTTTAATCGCAATTCCAGTTTTGAGCGGTTCTATTTCCTATATTTTCTCTGAAACTTTTGGTTGGGAACAAGGTTTGGACAAAAAATTTCATGAAGCCAAAGGATTTTACGTAATTATTGCCATTTCATTAATATTAGGTTTGTCAATAAATTACATTGGTATAAGTCCAATTCAATCGTTAATCTACACGGCTATACTTTATGGTTTAACTGCTCCGGTTTTAATTGCAATTATCCTTCATATTTCGAATAATAAAAAAATTATGGGAACTAATGTAAATGGTAAAGTAGCAAATTTTCTTGGCTTTTCAGCATTAGTAATTATGTCGGTTGCAGCAATTGCATTGCTATACTTCCAACTCTCAGAATAGTAAAATTACTATTAGCGGTCTAAAAAACGTATATTTGCACCAAATTTACATTATATGACTACTTTCGAGCAATTCAATCTACCTAAATCAGTTCAAAAAGCAATTGAGGATTTAGGTTTCGTAACACCTACCCCAATCCAAGAAAAATCATTTTCTGTGATTATGTCAGGACGCGATATGATGGGAATTGCACAAACAGGAACTGGTAAAACATTTGCTTATTTACTTCCTTTACTAAAGTTATACAAATTTACACCCACCAATACTCCTAAAATAGTAATTCTTGTTCCAACCCGTGAATTGGTGGTTCAAGTGGTTGACGAAGTTGAAAAGTTAACTAAATATATGTCCGTTAGAACATTAGGAATCTATGGAGGGGTTAACATAAATACGCAAAAGAAAGCAGTTTACGAAGGAATTGATATTTTAGTTGGAACGCCTGGACGTGTTATGGATTTAGCTTTGGATAGTGTCATTCGTTTTGACGATACTCAGAAATTGGTTATCGATGAATTTGACGAAATGCTCAACTTAGGATTCCGAGTACAGCTAACTTCCATTTTAGCGATGATGACTAGAAATAAACGTCAAAACATTCTGTTTTCAGCTACTATGACCGATGAAGTGGATGCCATTTTAAATGATTTTTTCGACTTCCCAGAAGAAGTTACATTGGCACCATCTGGCACCCCATTGGAGAATATCCAACAATATACTTATAATGTACCTAATTTCAATACTAAAGTTAATCTACTAATCCATTTGCTGGAAAGCGACGAATCGATGGAAAGAATATTAGTATTTGTAAATAATAAAAAGATTTCTGATTTACTTCATGAGCGAATTGAAGAACAGTTTGATGGACAGTTTGGAGTAATTCACTCCAATAAATCTCAGAATTATCGTTTGAGTACAATGGCTTCGTTTCAAGAAGGAGAATTAAGAGGAATTATTACCACTGATATTATGGCTAGAGGTTTGGATATTTCCAATATTTCTCACGTTATCAATTTTGAGGCTCCAGAAATGCCCGAATTGTACATGCACCGAATTGGTAGAACCGGTCGTGCAGATGCAACTGGAACTGCGATTAGTTTTATCACTCCACGGGAAGCCGACTTAATTACGGAGGTTGAAATATTAATGAACCATGAAATCGATGTTATTGAATTTCCTGAAACCGTGGAGATTTCTACCAAACTAATCGAACCTGAAAAAGACAAGCAACCGATTAAATTTCTTCTTAAAAAACCAAAATTAGATGGAAGTGGTGCTTTTCACGAAAAAGCTAAAAAGAATAAAAAGGTAAATCTTGGGGGTCCCTCAAAAACCAAAAAGAAAGTTTC
>CALPMA020000013.1 GCA_943324545.2 Chitinophaga pinensis | reverse complement strand
TTTTTAAAAGATTTTCGCTTTTAATTATAGGCGTTTCTTAAATACTTGATAGTGATACTGTTGTTCCCAATAGGGTCGGCAAAGATAAAAACTTTTTTATGCCAAGCAAAAAAAATAGCCTTTTAAATCAAAAAAAAATAACCCGGGGTCAATCAAAAAAACCAAAGAACAAAAAATAGATTTTTAAAACAAGAGGTTAAGGGGGAAACCGGAAAAAATTAAGGAAACTATTTATTAATTGCGCTGGCTTTAGAATACCAGTAATTGGTTACTTTTTCAAGGTCTATAGGGTTTGCTGGCGCTTGTCTTACCAATCTTCCACTATCAAATGCGCGGTCTAAAATAGTCTCAATTAAGAAATCTTCATTGACATCGTAAGGCGAATAACCTAATTTTAAATTGATGTCAAATAATTTTGCAGTAGTGTTTGACCAAAAAGCTTTCCAGCCACTTTTTTGTTCGCGGATTAGGTCGTAGGTAGTTTGCCCTGTTTGGCGACAGATCAATTTTACAAGCACTTGACCTTGTTTTCTTGATAGTTTTTTGAGTTTGTCGGTAAATTCGTTTTCGATATAATTTTCGACAATTTTGAAATATTTACGTTTCTCTTTATTGCTATTTAGAGCGGCCATATTTCTATTAAGACCAGAAAGCCTTTCAGCAGCAATTTTAGCATATGGATACACTTTAAATACGCGATTTTGTAAAATTAGGAATTGTTTTTTGCTTTCGGGATCGAGTTTGGATTTATGAATAATAACTTCTTCTAGTAGAATTGGATCTTTAAGAATAGTGTCATTTTCTTCGGTAAATTCTTGAATTTTGAGGGTGTCTAATTTAGCTATTTGAGCTGAGGCGTTGAAAGAAATAAGAATAGTAAAAATTAGTAACTGAACTGTTTTCATTTTAAATGTTATTTATTTGACAAAATTATACTATATATTACAAGTGTGATGCCAAATTTTATAAATTAGCCAAAAATATTTTTATGAGTTCAAAATCAATATTAAAAGACACTTCGCTCGCGTTTTTAGAGCAGTATTTAAATAACGCTTCGCCAACAGGATTTGAGGCAGAGGGTCAAAAAATTTGGATGGATTATTTGAAGCCTTACGTTGATACCTTTATCACAGATACCTACGGAACTGCTGTAGGAGTGATTAACCCTGACGCTCCATATAAAGTAGTAATTGAAGGACATTCTGACGAAATTTCGTGGTATGTGAATTATATTACCGAGGACGGATTGATCTATGTGATTCGAAATGGAGGTTCCGATCATCAAATTGCGCCTTCAAAAGTGGTAAATATTCATACCAAAAATGGAATTGTAAAAGGGGTTTTTGGTTGGCCAGCCATTCATACTAGAAATAGAGACAAGGAAGAAAATCCAAAAATCAGTAACTTATTTATTGATACTGGTTGTGAGAATAAAGAAGCGGTTGAAAAAATAGGAATTCATGTGGGCTGTGTGATTACCTATCCTGATGAATTTATGATAATGAACGAGAATAAATTTGTATGCCGGGCGATTGACAATAGAATGGGTGGATTTATGATTGCGGAAGTGGCTAGATTATTATTTGAAAACAAGGTGAAACTACCTTTTGGATTATACATTACCAACTCCGTTCAAGAGGAAGTGGGTCTCAGAGGTGCCGAAATGATCACCAAAACAATCCAACCTAATGTTGCTATAGTCACTGATGTTTGCCACGACACGACCACTCCAATGATTGATATGAAAATTGAAGGGGAAATAAAAATGGGTAAAGGCCCTGTGATTACTTACGCGCCTGCGGTTCAAAATAAATTACGTGAATTAATCTTGGATGCTGCTACTGAAAATAAAATACCATTTCAAAGACTGGCATCATCAAGAGTTACCGGAACCGATACTGATGCATTTGCCTATAGCAACGGCGGTGTAGCTTCGGCATTGATTTCTTTACCATTGAGATACATGCATACCACGGTAGAAATGGTTCACCGCGAAGATGTTGAAAATGTTATTAAGTTGATTTATGAGAGTTTATTAAAAATAGAAAATAACGAGTCATTTTCTTATTTCAAATAATTACACTTTATATAGTATAAAAAAAGCCATTCGAATTGAATGGCTTTTTTTTAAGAAGAACTTATAAATTAAACTTTAAATCTTTTTCTATCTGTTTCCGTTAAATAGATTTTTCTTAAACGAATCGATTTTGGGGTAACCTCAACGTATTCATCTTTTTGAATATATTCCAACGCTTCTTCTAAAGAAAAGATGATTGGAGGAATAATTCTTGCTTTTTCATCATTTCCAGAAGAACGAACGTTAGATTGTTTTTTCTCTTTTGTTACGTTCACACACATATCATCTCCACGAGAGTTTTCTCCAATTACTTGACCTTCGTATATTTCAGCATTTGGCTCTACAAAAAACTTACCACGATCTTGTAATTTATCTATAGAATAAGGAATCGCTTTTCCTTTTTCCATAGAAATTAAAGAACCTTTATTACGTCCAGAAATTTCTCCTTTAAAAGGTTCGTAACCAATAAAACGGTGCGCCATAATTGCTTCACCAGCTGTAGCGGTCAACAATTGATTACGTAATCCAATGATTCCACGAGATGGGATATTAAATTTTATAATCATACGTTCGACTTTGGTTTCCATACTCAACATTTCCCCTTTACGTAAAGTTACAAACTCTACTGCTCTACCTGAAAGTGATTCTGGTAAATCGATGGTTAATTCTTCGATAGGCTCACATTTTTTACCATCAATTTCTTTAATGATAACTTGCGGTTGACCAATTTGTAATTCATAACCTTCTCTTCTCATTGTTTCAATTAGTACTGATAAATGTAATACACCACGACCGAAAACCATGAATTTATCGGCAGAATCAGTTTCACCTAACTTCATAGCTAAGTTTTTCTCTAATTCTTTTGTCAAACGATCTCTGATGTGACGAGAAGTTACAAATTTACCTTCTTTACCGAAGAATGGTGAGTCGTTAATAGTAAACAACATACTCATTGTAGGTTCATCTATAGCGATAGTTTGTAAGGCTTCTGGATTTTCAAAATCGGCAATAGTATCTCCAATTTCAAAACCTTCTACACCAATGATTGCACAGATATCACCAGCTATAACTTCAGTAACTTTTTTACGTCCAAGACCTTCGAAAGTATGTAATTCTTTAATTCTAGATTTTAAGATAGAACCGTCTCTTTTACATAAAGAAATTGGCATTCCTTCTTTAATAACTCCTCTTTCTAGACGTCCGATTGCAATACGACCTGTAAAAGAAGAAAAATCTAAAGATGTAATTAACATTTGAGGTGTTCCTTCAGATACTTTTGGAGCCGGTACATTATTGATTACCATATCTAAAAGTGGCTCAATATTATCAGTTTGGTTTTCCCAATGATCGGACATCCAGTTGTTTTTAGCAGAACCATAAACAGTTGGGAAATCCAATTGCCATTCTTCAGCACCCAATTCAAACATTAAATCGAAAACTTTTTCATGAACTTCTTCTGGAGTACAGTTTTCTTTATCTACCTTATTAATAACCACACAAGGTTTAAGACCTAAGTCGATTGCTTTTTGCAAAACAAAACGCGTTTGTGGCATTGGGCCTTCAAAAGCATCTACTAATAGACAAACTCCATCGGCCATATTCAATACTCGTTCTACTTCACCACCGAAATCGGCGTGACCAGGAGTATCGATAATATTGATTTTTGTTCCTTTATAAACTACAGAAACATTTTTAGAAGTAATTGTAATACCTCTTTCACGCTCCAAGTCGTTATTATCAAGAATTAGATCACCTGTATTTTCGTTGTCACGAAATAATTGACAGTGATACATTATTTTGTCAACCAAAGTTGTTTTACCGTGATCGACGTGAGCAATAATTGCAATGTTTCTAATAGATTCCATCTGTGATTTTTAATGGGTGCAAATGTACACTTTATTTTTACAAATACTACTATAAAATAAAGTGTGAAAATAGTAGCTAGAGAAAGTGGATATAATTGATAAAATCTTAACAATTAATTAATTGTACAAACAAAAAAAGCCTCCTTAATAGGAAGCTTTTATTTGTATAAAAGTAATTTAACTAATTAAAGTTTCGCAACGTGCTTAGTTAATTTAGATTTTAAATTTGATGCTTTGTTATCGTGAATGATATTTTTCTTAGCTAATTTATCGATCATAGAAATAACACTTGACAATTTAGATGAAGCATCAGATTTATCAGTTGCAATTCTTAATGCTTTAATAGCATTACGAGTTGTTTTGTGTTGGTATCTGTTTAATACTCTTCTTTTTTCGTTACTTCTAATTCTTTTTAAAGCTGACTTGTGATTTGCCATTGTGTTTTTTTTTCTAATTTTTTATTGTAGTCCGTGGGGGAATCGAACCCCCCTTACCAGGATGAAAACCTGGCGTCCTAACCGATAGACGAACGGACCATGCTTCTCTAACGCGGATGCAAAAATACAACTATTTTTTATTTGCACAATAGCTGATGTATATTTTTTTGAATAATTTTAATATGCCTTAGCAAATAGCACTCTTCCAACCGATGGTTTTCCAGTAAATACGCAGGTTCCAAGCTCTTCTACTCTATCTAGAGGTAGGCATCTTATAGTTGCTTTTGTTAAATCTTTTATTTTCTCTTCGGTTTCAGTAGTTCCATCCCAATGAGCAGATATGAAACCACCTTTATCCTCTAAAACTGATTTAAATTCATCAAAATCATTAACTTTAGTAATATGAGTATCTCTATAATACAAAGCTTTTTCAAACATTTCTTTTTGAATTTGAGACAACAAATTATTAATATAAATATCTATCCCTTCTTTAGAAACAATTTCTTTGGTCAAAGTATCTCTTCTTGCAACTTCAAAAGTTGCGTTTTCTAAATCTTTTGGACCAATAGCAATTCGAATAGGAACTCCTTTCAATTCATATTCATTGAATTTAAACCCAGGCTTTTGGTTGGTTCTATTATCAAATTTAACAGAAATATTCAAATTTCTTAAAGCAGAAACTACTTCATTAACTGTAGTAGAAATCTCGTCTAATTGTTCGTCAGATTTATAAATCGGCACAATAACTACTTGAATTGGAGCTAAATTTGGAGGCAATACTAATCCGTGGTCATCTGAATGAGTCATTACTAAGGCGCCCATTAATCTTGTAGAAACTCCCCAAGAAGTCCCCCAAACGTATTCTTGTTTTCCTTCTGCATTAGCAAATTTCACATCGAAAGCCTTAGCAAAATTTTGACCTAAAAAATGCGATGTACCTGCTTGTAGCGCTTTTCCATCTTGCATTAATGCTTCTATACAGTAGGTTTCTTCAGCACCCGCAAAACGCTCTGTTTCCGATTTTAATCCTTTAATTACAGGAATTGCCATAAAATTTTGGGCAAATTCAGCATAAACATGCATCATTTTTTCTGATTCTTGAATGGCTTCCTCCCTAGTTGCATGAGCGGTATGCCCTTCTTGCCATAAAAATTCTGCAGTTCTAAGGAATAATCGGGTCCTCATTTCCCAACGCACTACATTTGCCCATTGATTAATAAGTAAAGGTAAATCTCTGTAAGATTGAACCCATCCTTTATAGGTAGACCAAATAATTGCTTCACTTGTAGGCCGAACAATTAGCTCTTCTTCCAGCTTCGCATTTGGATCAACCATTAACTTACCTGGTTTATCAGGATCGTTTTTTAATCTATAGTGGGTTACGATGGCGCATTCTTTTGCAAAACCTTCAGCATTTTTTTCTTCAGCTTCAAACATACTTTTAGGAACGAATAAAGGAAAATAGGCATTTTGATGTCCTGTTTCTTTAAACATTTTATCTAATTCGGATTGCATTTTTTCCCAAATTGCATATCCGTAAGGTTTAATAACCATACATCCTCTAACCCCTGAATTTTCTGCAAGGTCAGCCTTGACAACTAACTCATTATACCATTTTGAATAATCCTCGGATCTTGATGTTAAGTTCTTGCTCATGATATTATAATTTGGCACTAAAATTGTTTAACAAATTTTAACTAAATAGTTCGGCAAAACTAACTATTTTTGTAATGAACAACAATATTAAATGCATAGATATGAAAACTAATTATTTTTCTTTAGCAAAATTTACCTCTTTTTTTTATTTTATTTTTGGTTTTAGCTTGGTATTAGTTTCGTGTGGTTCCTATAAAAACAGTACCTATTATGATCGTGATGGCATCTACGGATCTGACGAAAATGAAAATAAAAATTCTGATAAAAATGTAGATAAATATAGAAATTACTATAGTACTTTAAGAGAAAGGAACGAACAAGAACAGGTTTTTACTGATGTAGAAAACTATTCTTCAATTCAAGATTCTATATATAATCAAACTGGAACTGAAAAATCAAGTTACTCAGGTTGGGGAAATAACCAACAACCAATAAATGTGACTATTTATGACAATAATTGGGGATGGAATAATTGGGGTTATAATTCTCTTTGGAATTATGGTTGGAATTGGAATTTTGGTTGGAATTCTTGGTATGGGCCAAATATTGGTTGGGGATGGGGATGGAATAATTGGTGGGGGCCAAACTTCGGTGTTTATGGTTGGGGTATAAACAATTTTAACAATCCATACTATTATTCATATACCAATGGCATAAGAGGCGGTCGATCAAGTGGCCGATTTTCCGAAAGATATGATTTTGGTAGATCTGGAATTGCAAATACTAGAGATAATTCCTCAGTAGGAAGAAGAAATAATGTTTCAAATGGATATAGAAATTCTGATTCAAGATCTGCAAGTAGTTTAAATCCTATTAGGTCAAATGATGAAAATCCAAGATCAATTAGTAATAATCCAAGAAATTATACTCCTTCAAGATCAGATGTGTCAACTCCTAGAATAGAAAGTGATTCTCCTAGAAGTTACTCTCCAGTTAGAACAGAACCTTCAAGACCAAGAAGCGAGAGCACTTCAACAAGAAGTTATTCACCTAGTTCTAATGGTGGATTTGGTGGTGGCGGAGGAAGATCTGGGGGTTCTGGAGGCGGTGGTAGACGATAATTAGTAATCCACATAATATTATTCAACAATTCTAATGAAAATGAAAAAAAATATAATATTTATCTTTTTTGGTTTCTATAGCTCATTTATTTGTTCTCAAGATATAGCAGATGCGCTTCGTTATTCTCAAGATAATTTACTTGGAACGGCTAGATTTAGTGCAATGAGTGGAGCTTTTGGAGCTTTAGGAGGTGATTTATCTTCAATTAATGTGAATCCTGCAGGATCAGCATTTTTTTTGAACAATCAAACTTCTTTAACAACAAGTTCTTATGGAGTAAAAAATAAATCAAATTATTTTGGAAATAGAGATCTAGAGAATTCAACTTCTGCAGATATTAATCAATTTGGTGCTGTATTTGTAATTAAAAATACTGATAAAAGTAGTGATTGGAGCAAATTTAGTTTTACTCTAAACTATGAAAACACTAACAATTTCGATAATACTGTTTTTTCTTCAGGAATAAATCCAACCAATTCTATTGGGGAATATTTTAAATATTATGCAAATAGAAATAATGGTGTTTCTTTATTAAATCTTCAAACGCAACCAAGAGAATCAATCACTGACTTATATGATTATCTGGGTTCAAATTATGGTTTTGGAACTCAACAAGCCTTTTTAGGATATCAGGCCTACATTATAGATCCTGCTGCAAATTACAATGAATCTTCCAATAGAAAATACATATCATTAATTCCAACTGGCGGAAATTATTACCAAGAAAACTATGTTAGAACAAATGGATATAATGGTAAACTTTCTTTTAACGCGGCTGGACAATATAAAGATAAATTTTATTTTGGTGCAAACATCAATACCCAATTTATAGATTATACTCAAAATACTAGTTTTTATGAAAACAATTCAAATAATTTAGTATCAGGTATTCAAAGACTTCAGTTCGAAAATGAATTAACCACTTTTGGAAATGGAATTTCTTTTCAATTAGGTGCTATTGCTAAGTTAAATAAGCAAGTTCGTATTGGTTTAGCATACGAATCTCCAACTTGGTATGAAATTTCTGATAAACTTTCGCAAGGTATTTCATCTGTAAGTGCAAATGCCACGGGTGAATTACCAATAGTTAGGGTAAACCCAATGGTAATAAACGTATATGAACCATACCAATTACGCACTCCTGGAAAATGGACTGGAAGTTTAGGCTACATCTATAAAAAATCGGGATTATTGAGTATTGATTATTCAATAAAAGATTATTCAAATATTGAATTTTCTACAAAAAGTGATTTTAGAGAGGTAAATTATGAAATAAAAAACAAACTTGGAATGGCTTCTGAATTAAGAATAGGTGGTGAATACAGGATAAAAGCTGTAAGCTTAAGAGCCGGTTATCGATCAGAAAAAAGTCCCTATACTAATCAATCTACCATTGGGAATTTAAAAGGATATTCTTCAGGATTCGGTTATAATTTCGGAGGAACAAAAATAGATATTACCTATTCTCATTCTCAAAGAAATTATCAAAAGCAATTTTTTAACGTTGGCATGACCGATTATTCCAATATTAATTCGGTAATGAACAATATAATTATTTCAATGACTTTTGAATTCTAATTTTTTTTAAATTATTTAAGGCTGTCTAAAATGATAGCCATTTTTATTTGATATTTATTAAAATAAAAAAAGCACTCGGTCTAACAAGTGCTTAATAAAATAATATAAGAATTAAATTATTTTTTTTCTGCCATTTTAGCACAACATCCCGCTTTTTTTTCTTTATCGCAAGATTTGGTTTCTTTAACGCATTCTTTTTTATCTGTTGCTTTTGGTTTTTTCTCTTGAGCATTAACACTCATAGTAGCTGTAAATAGTGACAAAGCTAATACTGCAATTAAATTTTTCATATTTGTTTATTTAAATATTAATAATACTAATGTAAATTTAGGAATATTATTTAATAAATAAAATAAATTAATACTATTTTATGATTATCAAAAAAATAAAAAGAAATCAAACTAAATTAAATTATTATGATATTTGTAAAAAGTAAACCTATGAAAAATATTAGATTATTATTACTGGTAATTTTTACTACCATTAGTATTGCCCAAGTTAAACCTACAAAATACATCAAAGCCATTACCAAAGAGTCTTTAAAAACCAATTTAGACATTATTGCATCTAATGAAATGGAAGGAAGAGATACCGGATCGAAAGGGCAAAAGAAAGCGGGTGAATATTTAATTTCACAATATGTAAAAGCTGGGATTACATTTCCTGAAGGCGCTTCCGATTATTACCAAAGAATACCCGCTGCATTTTTAAATTCTAGAAGAAAGAATAGTTTGCCTGATTCCGAAAATGTTTGGGCTTTTATTAAAGGTTCCGAAAAACCAGAAGAAGTTCTCGTTATTTCTGCTCATTACGATCACATAGGTGTTGAAAATGGAGAAATTTACCACGGAGCCGATGATGATGGGTCTGGAACCGTTGCGGTTTTGGAAATAGCAAAAGCTTTTCAAAAAGCAAAAGAAAACGGACATGGACCAAAACGTTCCATCCTTTTTTTACATGTTACTGGAGAAGAACACGGGCTTTTAGGTTCTAAGTATTACTCAGAAAATCCTTTATTTCCAATTGCAAACACCATTACAGATATCAATATCGACATGATTGGACGCCGTGATGATTTACATAAAGATTCCAATAATTATGTTTATGTTATAGGTTCCGATTATTTATCATCTGATTTATATACAATCTGCGAAGAGGCCAATAAGAATTTTATAAATATAAATTTAGATTATACATTTAATGATAGAAATGATCCAAACCGTTTTTATTATCGTTCAGATCATTACAATTTTGCAAAAAAAGGAATTCCATCGGTGTTTTTATTTAATGGTGTCCATGCCGATTACCACAAACCTACAGACACAGTTGATAAAATAGAATTCGATGCTTTAGCTAAAAGAACTCAATTGGCATTTGTAATAGCATGGGAATTGGCAAATAGAGTCAATCGGCCTGTTGTTGACAAGCCTGGGAATTAGTTTCAATAAATAATTTCAAAATTACCAATAAAATAAAAAACCACTTTACTTGCGTAAAATGGTTTTTTAAAAAAGAGCCGGCGGAGGGACTCGAACCCACGACCTGCTGATTACAAATCAGCTGCTCTAGCCAACTGAGCTACGCTGGCGACTAATTTCGAGTGCAAATATAGAATTGAATTTGTAAAATCCAAAATATATTTACCTTTTTTTATAGTTTTAATTATTGTAAAGCGTTGATTTTAGTAACCAATTGATTAGCAACTTGTTCCAATTCAACATTAATTTGTTTGAAATGTGCTTTTTTGTTTTCTACGTTTTTTGCGTTTACTTTTCCAATTAAAGAATCAAAACTTACAATTGCTTCGTCAATTAATGCATTTGTTTCGTCTGTTGGTTTTCCAGTTGTTGCAATTTCAAATAGATAAACTGCTTCAATAATATCACCTAAAACGTAATTGATGTCTTTTTTTAAATTTCTAACGTTTGCCATTTTATATTTAATTTAATTTTTCGTCTGCAAAAGTACGTATAAACTTTGTATTACAGACTATGAAATATAAATTTCTAGTACAGTAGCATTCCCAGATAATTTAAAATCAGTCATTGCTGCAGGAATTAATATTGTATCCCCTTTCGAATATTGATAATAAACTTGGTTAAATTCTAATTGAAAATTACCATCTGTACACATATATACAGTGAATGATGTAGCTGATTTAGAAACCTTTAAATTACCTTTTAAATTTATACAATTTGTTGTAAAATATGGGCAATTTACTATTTCATTAGAAATATTCTCCTTCTTATTAAATTGCTTTTGGGTTTCAACCTTATTATAATTTATTGCGTCTAAAGCTAAATCAACGTGTAATTCTCTTTTATTACCTTCCGAATCCAAGCGGTCAAAATCGTATAATCGATAGGTAATATCTGAAGTTTGTTGGATTTCAGCAACTAATAATCCAGCGCCAATAGCGTGAACTGTCCCTGTTTCAAGAAAAAATACGTCACCGGTTTTAACTTTTACTTTCTCTAAAAGATCAAGCAAAGTATTATTTTCTAAATGCGAAACATATTCCTTAGCGTTAGAATTGTTTTTAAAACCAACTATAATTCTAGAACCTACATCAGCTTGCATGATGTACCACATTTCAGTTTTGCCAAAAGAATTGTGTCTTTTTTTTGCCAATTCATCATTTGGGTGAACCTGAATTGACAAATCCGTTTTTGCATCTAAATATTTAAATAATAAAGGAAATTGTTTTCCGAATCTATTAAAAACTGTTGCTCCTAAAAATTCCTTTGGAAAATTATCAATTAATTTATTTAGAGAAATCCCCTTCAAAGATCCATTTGAAATAATACTTACATCGCCTTCAACAGTTGATATTTCCCAACTTTCACCGGTACTTTTTGAAGTTGTTGGTTTGTTTAATATAGAATTTAATTTTTCTCCTCCCCAAATTCTCTCTTTTAGAATTGGATCAAATTGTAATGGATAAATATCAAATTTCATGGCTGTTCTTTTTTAAAGATTCTAATGCAATTGAAATGTGTTTGGTCGACATCACACTATCAAAAATCATAGTGATTATTCCCGCTTTATTAATTATATAGGTTACTCTGCCCGGCAATAGTCCAAATAATTTATCTGGAACACCGAATAGTTTTCTAATTTTTTTATCAGAATCCGATAATAAAATAAAAGGAAGTTTATATTGATTGGTGAATTTTTTATGAGAGCTCACAGTATCGCTGCTAACTCCTATAACCTCAGCTCCCAAATCGATAAAATCCTCATAGGAATCTCTAAATCCGCATGCTTGCATGGTACATCCTGGCGTATTGTCTTTTGGGTAAAAATAAATCACCACAGGTTTTATACCAATAAAATCTTTGCTTTCAAATGGAATTCCATTCGCATCAAATGCTACAAAAGTAGGTGTCTTATCACCGATTTTTAAAGTCATTATTCGCCTTTGTAGGTTACAAAATTTCTTGGAGTTTCATATAAAACGACTTCTAAATCAAACTTGGAATCAATTTTATTTCGAATTTTATTCCAAATTACCACCGCTATATTCTCGGCTGTAGGATTTAAATCTAGAAATTCTGGGACATCTAAATTCAGATTTTTATGGTCAAATTTATCTTCAACTTCTGCTTTAATAATATCTGAAAGAATTTTTACGTCCATTACATAACCTGTTTCTAAATCAATTGGACCTGTAACACTTACAATCATATCGTAATTATGGCCATGAAAATTGGCGTTGTTACATTTTCCAAAAACCGCGTCATTTTTTTCAAATGTCCAGTCTTTTCTATACAAACGGTGGGCGGCATTAAAATGGGCTTTTCTGCTTATGGTCACTTTCATAGTACTACTTTATAATTTGTGATCTTCTAGGTAATGGTAAAATTCATCGAATATTATTTTGAACCAAATGGTATAAATCTCAGGATTATTAATCATATCTTCCTTGATCTCTTCAATTTTCATCCACTTCCAGCTTTCTACTTCCTCAGTATTTATTTCCGGTTTATTATCAAAATAACCAATCATTACATGGTCTAATTCATGTTCTGTCAAACCATTATCAAAAGGGGCTTTATAAATAAAATGAAACAATTCTTTTAGATTTGCTTCAAATCCCATTTCTTCTCTCAATCTTCGAGTTCCAGCTTCAATATTGGTTTCCCCTACCCGTTGGTGGCTGCAGCAAGTATTGGTCCATAATAAAGGAGAATGGTATTTATGGTGTGCTCTTTGCTGAAGCATGATTTCGTTATTTTTATTTAAAATAAAAACCGAAAAGGCACGATGTAAAACCGCTTTTTCATGGGCCTCCATTTTTTCCATTGTTCCAATTGGTTCATCCAATTCATTAACCAATATTACTTTTTCTTCTATCATAGATTATTTATTGCCTGTCAAAAATACAAAAAAAGAAATGGTAATTCACTAGAAATAGAATTTGCAGACTATTTTTAACGACTGTTTAATGCACCAAAAAAACTACAAAAAATATCAAATTTGTAGTTTTTTAATGTCCTTGAATGGAATAGTACTATAAAATGTAATCTGTATTAATGAAATTTGATTCTTTACTGTTCAATAATTGCTGTAAAATTTCATTGTTATATTCATTGTCTTTTGAAGCAACAAATGTTCGAATTGAAAACGAACGAAGAGCATCATGAATACTTAATGTTCCTACTGCAGAATCTTTTCTTCCGGTAAATGGATAAACGTCTGGACCTCTTTGGCAAGAGCTATTTAGATTCACACGAGTTACCAAATTTACTAAAGTATCAATTAGTGGCGCAATCGTTTTAATGTCTTTTCCAAACAAACTTACCTGTTGACCATAATTAGATTCAGCCATATCTTTAAGTGGTTCTTGTATATCTTTAAAGGTGATAATCGGAACTACTGGTCCAAATTGTTCTTCATTATAAACCCTCATTTCCTTGTTTATTGGATACAAGATTGCTGGGAAAATATAATTATCGGAATGCTGACCTCCTTTTGCATTGATCACTTTTGCGCCTTTACTTGTGGCATCGTCAATTAATTCTTGAATGTACGCTGGTTTTTCTTTTTCGGGTAAAGGCGTTAAAAAAACCGATTTCTCCCAAGGATTTCCAAAATTTAGTGCATCCACTTTCTCAGCAAATCTTCGATTGAATTCGTCAACTATAGATTCATGAACATATATTATTTTTAATGCGGTACACCGTTGTCCATTGAAAGACAAACTTCCCGAAACGCATTCTTGAATTGCCAAATCCAAATCGGCATCAGCCAAAACAATCGCAGGATTTTTAGCTTCAAGACCTAGAATAAGTCGCAATCTATTTTTATTTGGGTGTTGGTCTTGCAATGCAATTGCTGATTTACTATTACCAATTAACGCTAAAATAGTTACTTTTCCTGATTCCATAATAGGTGAAGCAACATCACGTCCTCGACCATATACTACATTTATAACCCCTTTTGGAAAACTACTTCTGAAAGCTTCTAATAAAGGAGAAATCAACAAAACACCGTGTTTTGCTGGTTTGAAAATCACTGTATTTCCCATAATAATCGCGGGAATAAGGAGGGAAAAAGTTTCATTTAATGGATAATTATAAGGTCCTAGGCACAACACAACACCAAGGGGTCCGCGGCGAACCATTGCGTTAATTCCTTGGCTTTTAGTAAAGCGAGCGCAATTTCTGTCTAATTTTTTATAATCTTCAATAGTATCAATGATATACTCTACCGTACGATCAAATTCTTTTTCCGAATCTGGCAGCGATTTCCCAATTTCCCACATCAAATATTTAACCACTTCATTTCGAGTTAATTTCATTTGATTGACAAAATTTTCCATACATTTTATTCTGTCCACCACTTTCATTGTAGGCCAATCTCCCTGTCCATTGTCGTATGCATTTACAGCTGCTTGAACCACTTCTTGAGCTTCATTATTTCCCATTGTTGGAATGGTCCCTAAAAAAGTAGGTTCGTAATATTCAGTAGATGAAATTGTAGAATAAACATTGGAAGTTAAACCCTTCCATGCCTTTAGTTCTCCATTAACTAGATAGGTGTTTTGCAATAAGGGTACGGTAATCTTAAATTCATCAGGTATAAAACTCATACAATTTTTTTTGTAAATTTAAAAATAATCCTAAATGTAAGTTGCTAATTTAAAATAAATTAAGCTTTACAACAATCGAATTATCATTATCACAATTAAATCAATATAAGTACAAAAAAATATATATTATTATAAGTGAAATGAAGATTTTAAAAGAAATAATTATTAATAAAACGATTTCGAAATAACAGGTACTGTTTTATAAAATTAATGACTCAAATACCTTAACAGCGCATTTTTCTCCATCAATGGCGGCAGAAATTATTCCACCGGCATAACCAGCACCTTCACCGCAAGGATATAATCCTTTTATTTGCAAATGTTCAAATGAAATAGAATCCCGAGGTATTCTAACTGGTGAAGAAGTTCTCGATTCGGGTGCGTGTAAAATGGCTTCATTGGTTAAATAGCCTTTAATCGATTTTCCAAATTCAGTAAATCCTTCTCTTAATATTTGGGATAAAAAACCTGGAAATACAGCTCCCATTTCAACAGAAGTAGTACCAGGTACATAAGACGTTTTTGGAATTTCCGAAGAAACTTGGTTTTTTGTAAAATCAACCATTCTTTGAGCAGGAACTTTTTGAGATTCTCCGCCCAAATGCCACGCTTTTTGCTCAATACTCTTTTGAAATTCTAATCCTGCTAGTGCGCCATATTTCTCAAATGGTTGAAAATCTTCTAACTTTAATTCAATAACAATTCCAGAGTTTGCTGTAGCTTGGTCTCTTTTTGATGGTGACCAACCATTGGTTACTACCTCGCCGGGACTAGTAGCACATGGCGCTATAACACCGCCTGGACACATACAAAAGGAATACATTCCCCTACCGCCTACTTGTTTTACAATAGTATAAGGCGCCGGTGGTAAAAGCTCCCCTCGATAATCGCAACTGTATTGAATGCTATCAATTAGACTTTGAGGATGTTCTGCTCTTACGCCCAATGCAAATGGTTTCGCTTCTATAAATATCTTTTTTTGGTCTAAAAGTTCGAAAATATCCCTTGCGGAATGCCCTGTTGCCAATATGATTTTATTAGAAAGAATTGTATCACCAGATTGCGTCACAATTCCTTGAACTTCATTGTTTTTTATTATAATATCGGTAAGTCTAGTTTCAAAAAGTACTAAACCTCCCATTTCTATAATTTTCTCCCGAATATCTTGAATAATTTTAGGTAATTTATTGGTTCCAATATGAGGGTGAGCTTCAATTAAAATTTCATCTGAAGCACCAAAACCTACTAATAATTCTAATATTCGAGTGACATCTCCCCTTTTTTTAGAGCGAGTATATAATTTACCATCGGAATACGTTCCTGCTCCACCTTCTCCAAAACAATAGTTACTATCTTCGTTAACGATATGATCTAAATTAATTGCTTTTAAATCCCTCCGTCGACCACGAATGTCTTTTCCACGTTCAATAACTATTGGCTTTAAGCCCAATTCAATTAATTGCAATGCTGCAAAAAGACCAGCAGGACCGGCGCCAACAACAATTACTTCAGGAGAATTAACTACATTTTTATAGTCTGGGAGTTGGATTTTTTCTTCTACAAAATCGTCTTCTTGAAAATAGATCACTACTTTTAAATTAATTTTAATAGCCTTTTGACGAGCGTCAATAGAACGCTTCAAAATTGAAATGTGTTTAATATCACCTACAGTAACTCGAATTAATTTTGCTACTTGTTCCTTAATAAGATGATTATTAACAGCCGTTTCTGGAGTTACTTGAAGCAGAAGTTCTTTTGGCATTATTTATTTATTAATCGAAATACAAAAGTAGTAATTTGTTATGAATCTGTAGATAATAACTTTGTGTCTTTTATGGTAAAAACATACCTTTGACCGAACAAAGAAATCATGTCAAGACAAATAAAACTTATGTGGGATTTTAGAGGTACTGAAGCTGAAAAAACAGCCGAACATCATGTAATTCATCTCAAACAATATATTAAAATCGAAAAATTAGGCTTAAATATTACCGGTTTTTCAGTCATAAATGAATTTTATTCCATTGCTTTTATGGTGGTAAATGAAAGTGAAATGCCTGCTGTTCGTGACCGATTAAAACCACATCGAGGTGAGGTTTATGTATAAATATTAATTCGCAACTTCGCTAATGAATTTAATTCTCATTAATCGCAATTCATTAATATCGTATTCTCCGTCAAATTCTTTTAAAGCATCTTCAATACTGTCCGATTCAGATTCCATAAAATACTCATGGATCTCTTCTTGTTGATCATCATCAAGTATTTCATCAATCCAATATTTAATATTCAACTTGGTTCCTGAATAAACAATTTGTTCCATTTCCTTAATCAGCATTTCCATATTCAAGCCTTTTCCGCTGGCAATATCATCAAGATTTAATTTTCTATCAATATTCTGAATTATGTACAACTTGTTCAATGAATTAGCGCCTGTAGATTTTACTACCAAATCATCTGGTCGTAGAATATCGTTTTCTTCAACGTAATTTTTAATAACATCAACGAATTCTTTACCATATTTTTTTGCTTTTCCTTCACCAACTCCATGAATATTACTCATTTCATCCATGGAAATTGGATATTTAAGCGACATGTCTTCTAGGGAAGGATCTTGGAAAACCACAAAAGGCGGAACACCTAATTTTTTGGCTACTTTTTTACGCAAGTCTCGCAAGATAACCATTAACGTTTCGTCGGCAACGCCTGAAGATTTTGCGACTGTGACAATAGCTTCGTCCTCTGTTTCATTGTATTCGTGATCCTCCGACATCATAAATGATTTTGGATTTTCAATAAAATCTAATCCACTATCCGTAATTTTAACGATACCGTAAGTTTCAATATCTTTTGATAATAAACCATCAACAAGCACTTGTCTCAGTAAAGCCATCCAATAGCGCTCTTCAAAATCAGATCCACAACCAAAGAGAGGCTGTGTGTCGGTTTTATGCGCTTTTATCATTGCGTTTACCTTACCCGTTAATGCAAATACAATTTCTTTAGATTTATATAAATGCTTCGTATCTCTAACCATTTCAAGCAATTTAACCACTTGATTTTTGGCTTCAATTTTATTTTTTGGATTTCGAACATTGTCATCCATGTCGCCACCTTCTCCAGTTTCGGTATCGAATTCTTCACCAAAATAATGTAATAAAAATTTTCTTCGTGACATAGACGTTTCGGCATAAGCTACCACTTCTTGTAGTAAAGCAAATCCTATTTCTTGTTCAGCAACTGGTTTTCCAGACAAGAATTTTTCTAATTTTTCAACATCTTTATAAGAATAGTAAGCCAAACAGTGACCTTCGCCACCATCACGACCTCCTCTGCCCGTTTCTTGATAATAACTTTCTAGTGATTTAGGAATATCATGATGAATTACAAAACGAACGTCTGGTTTATCAATTCCCATTCCAAATGCAATTGTTGCTACTACCACTTCCACATCCTCCATAAGAAACATGTCTTGGTGTTTTGCTCTTGTCTTTGCGTCTAAACCAGCATGATACGGTACGGCACTAATTCCATTTACTTGTAATACTTGCGCAATGGATTCTACTTTTTTACGACTTAAGCAATAGATTATTCCTGATTTACCTTTGTTTTGTTTAATAAAACGAATGATATCCGATTCAATATTTTTAGTTTTCGTACGAACTTCATAAAATAAATTAGGTCGATTAAATGATGCCTTAAATGTATTAGCATCAGCCATTTCAAGATTTTTAAGAATATCCTCTTGAACTTTTGGAGTTGCTGTTGCTGTTAAACCAATAACAGGAGCATTGCCTAACAATTTTATACTATTTTTCAAATTTCTATATTCAGGTCGGAAATCATGTCCCCACTCTGAAATACAATGCGCTTCATCAATAGCGACAAATGAAATATTTATATTTTTTAGAAACTTAATATATTCCTCTTTAGCCAAAGATTCTGGCGCAACATAAAGTAATTTGGTTAATCCAGAAGTAATATCATTTTTAACTTGATTTATTTCCGTTTTATTTAAAGAAGAATTTAGAACATGAGCGATACCATTTTCTGAGGATAAACTCCGAATAGCATCCACTTGATTTTTCATCAATGCAATTAATGGAGAAACAATAATAGCTGTTCCTTCCTTCATTAATGCGGGTAATTGGTAGCAAAGTGATTTACCTCCCCCGGTAGGCATAATTACAAATGTATTTTTACCAGATATAAGACTTCTAATGACTTGTTCTTGTAATCCTTTGAATTGGTTAAACCCAAAATATTTTTTTAATTCCTTATGAATGTCAATTTCGTTAGATTTCATTCTTAGTTAATAGTATTTTATATAAATTTGTGGTTCATAAAGATACAAATATCTTTATTATTTACAAACTTTATAAAAATCTGTTTTGAATACAAACAAAAATATTTTAGAGATTGCAAAAAAAACAATCGAATCTGAAAGTAAATCTATTGCTAAACTTGCTGATTTACTTACAGATGACTTTTTAAAAGCGGTAGAAATTATCTATAATTCAAGCGGTAGATTAGTGGTTACAGGGATTGGAAAAAGTGCAATTATTGCTCAAAAAATAGTTGCCTCAATGAATTCTACCGGCACGCCATCGCTTTTTTTACATGCTTCAGAAGCAATTCATGGCGATTTAGGTATGGTTCAAACCGACGATGTTGTTATTTGTATTTCAAAAAGTGGCAATAGCCCGGAAATAAAAGTTCTAGTTCCCATTTTAAAACAATTTGGGAATTCCTTAATTGCTATTACTGGAAATACGTCTTCGTTTTTAGCAAAAGGTGCTGATTTTATTCTAGACACCACTATAGAAAGTGAATCTTGTCCAAATAATCTAGCTCCTACAAATAGCACCACCGCCCAACTAGTAATGGGCGATGCACTAGCAGTTTGCTTAATGGAATTGAGAGATTTCAAAGCAACCGATTTTGCTAAATACCATCCAGGCGGCGCATTAGGTAAAAAATTATTACTTCGCGTTGGTGACATGTTGGATCAAACTAATAAGCCAGAAGTTACTCCTGATACTAATATTAAGAAAGTAATTTTTGAAATTTCAGAAAAACGATTAGGGGTTACTGCGGTAATTGAAAATAATAGAGTAATTGGAATAATTACAGACGGTGATATTAGAAGAATGCTTAATAATAATGATACCTTTGCGCACCTTACTGCAAAAGATATAATGACTAAAAATCCAAAGATGATTCAAATATCATCAATGGTAACTGATGCTCTGAATATTTTAGAAGATTTCTCTATCACCCAATTGATAGTTACTGACCAAGACGAATACAAGGGTGTTTTACATTTACATGACATACTTAAAGAAGGAATTGTATAATGGCAAAAAAAGCATTGAATGAAATGTCATTTTTAGATCATCTTGAGGAGTTAAGATGGTTGTTGGTAAGAAGTACTTCTGCTGTAATAATTATGGCGATTGTTACCTATTTTTTTAGTGATTATATTTTTGATACTGTTATTTTTGCTCCAACCAGTCCTGACTTTTTCACTTACACTTATTTTTGTGAGTTGTCAAACCAATTAGGATTTGCAGATAGTATTTGCATTACAGAATTGCCTTTTATTATTCAGAATACTGATATGGAGGGACAGGTAAATATGTTTATATGGACTTGTATAACAGCAGGTTTTATTTTGGCTTTTCCTTATATTTTATGGGAAATATGGAAATTTATAAGTCCTGCATTATACGAAAAAGAAAGAAAAAATGTGAGAGTATTTATTTTTGTAGCCTCACTTTTATTTTTTCTAGGAGTTATTTTTGGATATTACGTTATTATTCCAATGTCAATCAATTTTTGCGCAACTTTTTCTGTTAGTAAAATGGTTCAAAACCAATTTACAATTGACTCCTATATTGGGATGATGAAAACTTCGGTTATTGCAAGTGGTTTGTTTTTTGAATTACCAATCATCATTTATTTCCTAACTAAATTAGGATTGGTAACACCCACTTTTTTAAGAAAATATAGAAAATACTCCGTTGTAATTGTATTGTTAATTGCTGCAATTGTTACCCCTCCGGATGTGGTTAGCCAAATAATTGTAGCTATTCCAATGTTATTAATATATGAAGCAAGTATCTTTATTTCCGTATTTGTACATAAAAATAAATTAAAAGAAAATGTCTGACATCCTCAATGAATTCAATGATTATCGATCTAAAATGAACGAAAAGTTATTGGCTGACAATAACAAAATAGTAAAGAGAATTTTCAATTTAGACACTAATGCCTACTCAGAAGGAGCTTTAGACGTTAAAACTAAGGAGCTTTTAGGATTAGTAGCGTCAACTGTTTTAAGATGCGATGATTGTGTAAAATACCATCTTGAGACTAGCTATAATTTAGGAATAACCAAAGAAGAAATGATGGAAGCAATGGGAATTGCCACTTTAGTCGGCGGTACAATTGTTATTCCACATTTAAGAAGAGCCTATGAATTCTGGGAAGCATTAGAAGAACAGAAGAAGTAGCCTAAACTAAATAAATGTTAACGTGTTAATCCTGTAATTTTGGAATTCGTTAATTTGCGAATATAAAAAACGGAATCTAAATAACTAAAAAATATGATATTAAGAGCTGAGAATTTAGTAAAAACCTACAAAGGAAGAAGTGTTGTAAAAGGGATTTCTGTAGAAGTAAACCAAGGAGAAATTGTTGGGCTTTTAGGTCCAAATGGCGCAGGAAAAACAACCTCGTTTTATATGATTGTAGGTTTAGTAAAGCCAAATTCCGGAAATATCTATCTTGATAACATGAATATTACCGATTATCCAATGTATAAAAGAGCGCAACAAGGAATTGGATATTTAGCACAAGAAGCCTCAATTTTTAGAAAGCTGAGTGTTGAGGATAATATTTTAAGTGTTTTACAATTGACCAATCACTCCAAAGCAGAACAAGAGGCAAAAATGGAAAGTTTAATTGAAGAATTTAGCCTTAATCATATTCGAACCAATCGCGGAGATTTACTTTCAGGCGGAGAGCGTCGAAGAACAGAAATTGCTAGATGTTTAGCAACCGATCCTAAATTCATTTTATTAGATGAACCATTTGCAGGAGTTGACCCAGTTGCCGTTGAAGACATTCAAAGAATTGTAGCTCAATTAAAAAATAAAAATATTGGTATTTTAATTACCGATCATAATGTTCAAGAAACTTTAGCAATCACAGACAAAACCTATTTAATGTTTGAAGGAGGAATTTTAAAAGCGGGAACTCCTGAAGAATTAGTTGAAGATGAAATGGTTAGAAGAGTTTACCTTGGTCAGAATTTCGAATTACGAAAAAAGAAATTAGAATTTTAATTTAAATAAAAAGCCCTTGAATTAAGGGCTTTTTATTATTACGAATTATTCGCTTTATATTTATTTGTAATTATGGATAGCAAGACGTAAAAGATGATTGTCAAAGCTACCCCTAAAAACTGTAAGAATATTAAGAGTAAAATTGAAATAAATAAAAAAAATAATTTTAAAGAATTGTCTTTTATATTGAATTTTTTGATTTTTAAAGCAAATAAAGGGATTTCCGCATTTAGAATGAAAGCACTTAAAATAGAAATAAAAATCAATACCCAAGGATTTATCAATAATTCAAGTACCAATAATGAATCTGTATTTTTTAAAATTAGAGGCAAACTCATTATAAATATTGCATTTGCTGGAGTTGGCAAACCAATGAAAGATTCCGTTTGTCGAGTATCAATATTGAAATTAGCCAATCTATAGCATGAACCTAAAGTAATAATAAATCCTAAATATGGTAAATAGAATAAAGAAGGGTCTGAATTAAAACTGTTTGACAACATTTTAAATAGCACAAAGCCGGGTACTACTCCACTGGTTACCATATCGGCTAAAGAATCCAATTGCAATCCTAAAGGACTAGAAACATTAAACAACCTTGCAAAAAAACCATCAAAAAAATCAAGGAAAATTCCTAGGCCAACAAAAAAGAAAGCCATTTCATAATTTTCATTACCAGCAAAAACTATAGCGATACAACCACATAAAAGGTTGAGTAGCGTAATTAAATTGGGAACGTGTTTTTTTAGGTTCATTGGTATCAATTTATAGTATCAAAGAAAGCAAATTTAATACAATAAGTTAAAGTCAAGTACGTTTTTAGAATAGAATTTTTAAGTAAATTAAAAACACCGATCCGTAATCATTAAAAATGTATATTTTTGATAAAAATTTCAGCACCTTTTTTGGTTATATATAAAGCCCATTTGAAAAACAAATTCTACATATTAGTATTGGTTGTAACCACCATGAACTTTGCTCAAACGGCGAGAAAATATTCCAATGAATTTATGAATATTGGTGTTGACGCTGCTGCTTTAGGAATGTCGAATGCAGTTACCTCTTGTTCAAATGATGTAAATTCGGGCTATTGGAATCCAGCAGGATTGATAGGATTAGAGGGAAAACAGGCGTCTTTGATGCATGCTAGTTATTTTGCGAATATTGCGCAATACGATTACGCCGCCTATGCAACCCCTATTGACGATGAAAGTGCTTGGGGATTTTCTGTTATTCGATTTGGTGTAGACAACATATTGAATACCACTCAATTAATAGACAGTCAGGGGAATGTTGATTACAATAGGATCAGTTTGTTTTCAGTTGCCGATTATGGTGTTACCTTTTCTTATGCTAGAAAGTTAAAAGTGTCTGGATTTCAATATGGTATAAATTCAAAAATAATTAGAAGAATTATCGGAAAATTTGCAAGTTCTTGGGGGTTTGGATTTGACGCCGGAATACAATTAGAGAGAAATAATTGGAAATTTGGATTAATGTTAAGAGACATCACAACCACTTATAACGTATGGGCAATTAACGAAACCGAGTACAACACTATTAAAGATGCAATTACAGGTCAAAATCAATCATTGCCTGAAAATACTGAAATCACATTGCCTAAAGCACAATTAGGATTGTCAAAAAAGTTTGATTTTCATAACGAAACCTCTCTTTTGGCTGCTGCCAATTTTAATATGAGTTTTGTTAGAACCAATGATATTATCTCAACAAATGGTTTAAGTATAGATCCCGCTTTAGGTTTTGAATTTGGCTACACCGAATTAGTTTTTATTCGTGGTGGAATTGGTAATTTTCAAAATGTAGTTCAAATTGACGACACTAAAAAAGTGGGATTTCAACCCAATATAGGTTTAGGGTTTAAGTATAAAGGAATTCAAATAGATTATGCTTTAACTGATTTAGGAGATCAAAGTGCTGCTTTATATTCAAATATTTTCTCTTTGAAAATTGATTTAAGTATTTTTGGACAATAATTCTATAAAGATGTGCACTAGAAAATTTACTTTATTATTTATTTTACTCTTAACGCTATTTTCTAGCAATTCAAATAGTCAAGAAATCA
>CALPMA020000012.1 GCA_943324545.2 Chitinophaga pinensis | reverse complement strand
CCCTATTTTAAATATTCAAATCCTGTAAAACATTTCTTTGATCATACGACCCAAAACGTAGAAGTACTGATTAGCAGAAATAAAAGCCGACTATTAAAAGAAATAACCGAAAGCAAAGAACTAATGTTACTACTTGCTAAATCTACCCGAAGAGAATTAGATGAAAAAGAAAAGAAAAAGGTAAAAAAACAATTATTAGATATTTGCAAAACAATTCCTTCACTTACCATTTTCTTGCTTCCTGGGGGTTCGTTATTACTTCCAATATTAATTAAATTTATTCCTAAATTATTGCCTTCATCATTTAATGAAAACTTAGAAGAGTAATAAAAAAAAACCACTCGAAAGTGGTTAGAATTTTAATTGGTAAACATCATCTAAATCATTATCAGAACTAAAATTTACATTCAAATCAGTGACAAAACCGGAATTCAATCCGTAAGTCCATCCATGTAACGATAAATCCTGACCATTTTTCCATGCAGATTGCACAATTGAAGTTTTAGCTAAATCAAAAACTTGTTCTTTAACATTCAATTCTACAAAAGTATTGAATCGCTCAGTTTCATCTGTTATTGAGTCTAAATAATCTTGGTGCAAACGATAAACGTCTTTTATATGTCGGATCCAATTATCAATAATCCCTATAGAGTCATTGCCCATAGCTGCTTTTACACCGCCACAACCATAATGTCCACAAACAATCACGTGCTTCACTTTCAACACATTAACCGCATAGTCCAAAACACTTAACATGTTCATATCAGAATGAACCACCATATTTGCAATATTTCTGTGAACAAAAACTTCACCAGGTTTAGCGCCAATAATCTCATTTGCTGGAACACGACTATCGGAACAACCAATCCATAAAAGAGGAGGCGTTTGACCTTTTGCAAGATCTTTAAAATAGTTTGGATCACTTTCTAATGCATTTTCAACCCAAACTTTATTATTTTCTAATATTTTTTTATAAAAATCACTCATTATTATTTATTTAAAATTATTTTTTACTTCTACTAATAAAAATGTAATTAAATACAAACCCGATATAGGGAATAAAAATCCTTAATTATTAATATCATTCTTGACCATTTTTCTTTTAACAAAATCATAATGATGTTCAATAGTCACGTTGTTTGGTGATTCAATTGAGTTTTCTAAATTATATGATTTTTTAAAACCTTTTAATTTAACTTTGATATTTTTGTCAATAGCTCTTGTGGATTTAAATTCCCGAATTAAATCTAAAATATCATGCGCAATATAAATAGTTTCCGAAGCATCAATAATTACTTTTGTGTTTTCAGGAATTTCATTTAATGTTGATTTGATGGCAGCTTTATTTAAAAAAGAAACTTCTTGAGCTAAATTAATATGTATAATATCACCATCCGTATATTCCTCTTTCTTGAAACTATATGCTCGTTTTAAATTACCTTTCAATACAAAAATTATACTGATAATAATACCTAAAGCTACTCCTTTAAGTAAATCTGTGAAAACTACCGCTACAAATGTTGCTATAAATGGGATAAACTGGTATTTTCCTTTTTCCCAAAAATGAATAACTGTTTTTGGATTTGCTAATTTATAACCAACTAATAAAAGAACTGCAGCTAATGTTGCCAATGGAATCTTGTTTAAAATAGCTGGAATTGACAATACACATATAGTTAAAAGCATACCATGAATGATCGCTGCTAATTTTGATTTTGCTCCTGCAGTATTATTGGCAGAAGTTCTCACTACAACCGATGTCATTGGCAATCCACCAAGCAACGAACTTATTATATTTCCAATACCTTGCGCTTTTAATTCAACGTTAGTGTCTGTAAATCTCTTTTGTTCATCCATTCTGTCTGCAGCTTCGATACACAATAAAGTTTCAATAGATGCAACAATTGCAATTGTAATTCCTACTAACCAAACCTTGGTATTTGCTAGAGCTGAAAAATTAGGCAAAATAAAAATACTCTTAAATTCTTCTATTGAATTAGGAACAGGTAAACTAACTAAATGTTCTCTTTTTATTGAAAAACTACTCCCTGAAATAATAAAAAATTCATTCAATAATATACTCACAATTACTGCTACTAAAGCTGGTGGAACTAATTTTACTTTCTTTAGAAATTCAATCTTAGTCCAAGCAATTAATATAAATAGAGAGAGTAAAGTAATTATTATAGAACCCAATTGAAAGTGACTAATCAAATGGAAAATTTCAGAAAAAGTGTTTTCAGAATCAGGTTGTAAGAAAGCCAAGTCACCTTCGTAATCTTTATCATAACCAAAAGCATGTGGAATTTGTTTTAAGAAAATGATGACTCCAATACCTGCTAACATTCCTTCAATTACATTTGTTGGGAAATAATTAGAAATACTTCCTGCCTTGATAAATCCTAAAATCAGCTGAATAATTCCAGCAATAAAAACGGCTGTCAGAAAGATGTCAAAAGCACCTAAATCGGTTATTGCAGTTAGGACAATTGCAGTTAAACCAGCAGCTGGACCAGAAACACTCAAATGGGATGTACTTAAATATCCAACAACTAATCCACCAACTATTCCAGAAATAATACCTGAAAATAAGGGTGCTCCGGAAGCCATAGCAATTCCCAAACACAGAGGTAACGCTACCAAAAAAACTACTAAACCTGCAGAAAAATCAGATCTAAGGTTTGCAAAAAAATTATTGTTTTTTGTCATAATACTATATAAATTTTATTCTAAGAGTGAAACGCAAAATACTTGAATAAATAAAAAGATATATTAAATAGTATCGGGTGGTGGTATTACTATTTTCCTAGAAATAGTGTCGTGTTTATTTAAATTCTCAGAAAGAATAGTAATTGACTTTTTTTTAAGATTAAATACAGGGTAAGATAAGGATACAAAAATGAAATCAGTTTTGAGTTCTTTTTGAAATTCATCAGATTCAGAATTGTCATAACTAAATGAAATAGTCACTTTCTTCTCTACTAAACTTACAATTGTAGGTATTGTGAGAAAAGTTAGAAAAAATACAATTAAAAATTTTACTATAATTTTCATTTGACAAAACTAATTTTTATTTATTAATAAATTACAATAATCTAAAAAAATATTTATAATAACTATTAAAATAAATTATCTAAAATAGACTTTAAAATTATACTATAAATTAAATTGATTGTTTTTATATTTGCATAATAATTTACTATTATGACAATCACCCAACTTCAATATGTTTTGGCTGTTGCCGAACATAAAAATTTTACTCTTGCTGCCGATAAATGCTTTGTAACTCAACCTACACTGAGTATGCAAATTCAAAAAGTGGAAGAAGAACTAAAAATTCAAATTTTTGATAGAACAAAGAAACCAATTCAATTGACCGATATTGGACAAAAAATCGTTAACCAAGCCAAGAATATCGTCAACGAAGCCGAAAGAATGAAGGATATAGTTGAGCAACAAAAAGGCTTTATTGGTGGTGAATTTAAATTAGGTATAATTCCTACGATAATGCCAACTTTATTACCAATGTTCCTAAATACATTTGTAAAAAAATATCCAAAAGTAAAACTAATCATTGAGGAATTAAACACGGATGATATTATACTAAAATTGAAAAATGGTAATTTAGATGCTGCAATCGCTGCTACTCCTTTAAACGAAGATAAATTAAAAGAAATAGTAATTTATTATGAGCCATTTGTAGCTTATATTCCTGAAAAACATAGAATAGCTGATAAAAAAGAAATTGAAGTTTCCGATTTGAATTTAGATGAAATCCTTCTTTTACAAGACGGACATTGCTTTAGAGATGGTATTCTTAATTTATGTAAAAATCAAGATGTTGCTCCTGCAAATAATTTTCAAATTCAAAGCGGTAGTTTTGAAACCTTAATAAAATTAGCTGATGAAGGCTTAGGATTAACGCTACTTCCCTATTTACATACGTTGGATTTAAAAGAAAATGATAAACTAAAATTGAAACATTTTAAAGATCCTAAACCCGCTCGTGAAATAAGTTTGATTTTTCCAAAAACAGAATTAAAAATTCAAATTATTGATGCTTTAAGACAATCAATTTCTGGAGTTATTCGGGGAGCAATTGCTTTTCAAAATGTAGAGATCATTAATCCTCTTCCAAAGAAATAATAAAAAAGGAGCTGAAATAGCTCCCTTTTTATTATTTTATATATACTAAACATTGTTTTAATTCTGGTTTTAGTTTGGTGTAATTTAATAACCAATCTGTTAATTGTTCAATTTCATAAGGCAATAACATTTTTAAGGCTTTTTCTAATTCTTTGCAAAAAAGCTTAGGATCAAAACTAACGCTTTCCAAAACATTCTTTGTGTAGGCAAACATTGATACTTTCATAAAAATAATATTTTAGTGTTATTTTAATCAGAAATCAAATTTAATAATTTATAAAAATGCTATTGCAAATAATAAGTTAAAATTTATAAATCAGATTTAGTCGCTCTAAACATTTCCCTTTTTCCGGGTGGCCCAGGTAGTTTTTCAACTTTAAATCCTACTTCAATCAAACTTCTTTTTACCACTCCTTTTGCAGCATAAGTTACAAGTGTACCTTTAGATTTAAGCGATTTATACATTTTTCTAAAGATATCAGTACTCCATAATTCAGGTTGAACACGATAACCAAACGCATCAAAATAAATTAAATCAAATTTATCATGATCATTAATTTGTTCTATAAATTGTTTTCTTTTTGTTAATGAGAAAAGAGTCGATATTTTATTATTTATTTCCCATTCACATTCGTGTATTAGTTTAAATACTTCACTCTCAGAAACTACATTTAACTCAGATACATAATTCATTTGAAAAATTTCTTCAGAAGAAATAGGATAAGCCTCCACTCCGTAATAATCAATCTTTTGATTTGATTTCTTAGATTCTAAATAGGTAATAAAGGCATTAAGACCTGTTCCAAAACCAATTTCTAATATACAAACAGGCTGACTGTTGAAAGTGTTCAATCCATTTTGAATAAAAACATGATACGCCTCTTGAATAGCGCCATACTTTGAATGATACGATTCATTCCAATCTGGCAAATGTATGGTTGTGGAGCCATCCAATGTTTTTAGGATTTCTCTTTTCAAATTATTTGATGTATAACTTTTTTATCTTAGGAATTGGACCGCCGCATTTCACTTGATGACAGCTAACACAAGCATTTATTCCTTCATTAAAATGTTGTTTTGCGTTTTTTGCGTCTTTATATATCATTTCCTGGGATTTAATGAAAAGCGAAGCTTGCTCCTTAAAAAATTGATCATTATCGGATTCATCGGTCATAACCGCTTTGTGAATATTAAGAAAATGAATAGGAAATTTTCCAATTGTGTCTCCATTTTTTATTCTCTCTTTTAGTTTTTCGTTTTCAATATACATACTTTCCATCAAAGCTGCCATTTCTGATATTTGATACATTTCAAACTTTTTACCTGATTTATTAGACGAATTATATTCTGGCTTGTCTACTTTTTTATTACAAGACAGAAAAAAGAAAATTAAGATTAATAAAAGTGTTTTTTTCATTTTACTTTTTAATTAAAACTCCATCCGCCATAAATGAATAGTTAGTTTTAGGAGCAACAATGCTATCTATTGCAGCTTGAGATTTACCCTCATCTTTAGCATAATGCTTTAATTCTTCAACAGATTCAATACTCACAAACGCTTTTCCGTTAACTATAACTTCGCTTTTTTGTGCATTTTTAGGAACAAAAAAAGCATAATCTTCAAACTTTACAAAAGCTTCTTTACCAGAAGGTAATTCAATGGTCATCCAACATCCCTTCTTCTGACAAACATTTTTAATTATAGATTTGAATTTAATATTTAAGGTGTCACCCGGTTTTAGTATATTGTATTGAACCAACATGTCTTCCTTTGAAATTGCTTTATCTGTAGAAATACTATCTCCAAAAATTGCATAATCACTAGAAGAAATATTAGTGATTGATTCTTTTTTACAACTAGTTAATGCAAAAAAGCAAATTATTAAGTAAGCGATTTTCTTCATAATTAATTTATTTGTTATTGTTTTAATGAACACATGCAAAAATATAAGAAATTTCGAAATAAATTAGTAGAATTATCATAAAAACACTTAATCTATATGCACATTTTATGATATTTTTATTTTTTTTAATAAAAATAGACTGTATCTACATAAAAGAATGGTTTTTTTATTAATTTAGCGAAAATTTATTAATATCAGCTAATTGATAATAATTCATTGCAAAACCCTCATTTAAAAGGTATTAGAAAAATTAATTAAAATTATGTTTCATTATCATGAATTCAAAAATCGAAAATATAATTCAAATCTCTAAAATTTCAACCTCAAAACTAGAATCCATTGATTTTGATAACCTTCCATTTGGTGAAGTTTTTACTGATTATATGTTATCTTGTGACTTTATAAATGGAGAATGGGGGACTCCAAAAATTATTCCCTACGCTCCATTTTTAATGGATCCATCGGCTAAGGTTTTTCATTACGGACAAGCTATATTTGAAGGGATGAAAGCCTATAAAGACGAGAACGATGCTGTTTGGTTGTTTCGTCCTGAAGAAAATTATATTCGTTTTAATAAATCCGCAGTTAGGATGGCTATGCCAGTAGTACCTGAATTTATTTTTATGGATGGATTGAAGCAATTGGTAGACCTAGAAAGAAACTGGGTAAAAAAAGGAATTGGGAGCACCTTATATATTAGACCTTTTATGATTGCTACTGGAACAGGCGTTATTGCTTCTCCTTCAAATGATTATAGATTTATGATATTACTATCTCCTGCTAAATCATATTATACAGGAGAAGTGAAAGTTATTATTGCAGAACATTATAGCCGTGCGGCTAATGGAGGAATTGGGGCTGCAAAAGCTGCTGGTAATTATTCTGCACAATTTTATCCAACTAAATTAGCCAATGAAAAAGGTTACCAACAAGTAATTTGGACTGATGATGCTACGCACACAAAGTTGGAAGAATCAGGAACTATGAATGTGTTTTTCAGAATAAATGATACTTTATATACTGCACCAACAAGTGAAAGAATTCTTGATGGTGTAACTCGAAAAAGCTTGATAGCAATCGCGGAAAGAGATGAAATTCAATTATCGGTAAGACCTGTTTTGGTTGCTGAACTTGTTGAAGCTGCAAAAAATGGTTCTTTAAAAGAAATTTTTGGTGCAGGAACTGCAGCTGTTGTAACTGTAATTAAAGGATTTTCTTATAAGGACGAGTATTTTGAATTACCACCTGTAGAATATTCATTTGCTTTGGACTTAAAAAATAAATTAACTTCTATCCAGCACAAAATTGCAGAAGATACATTTGGATGGACAGTAAAAGTTTAAAGATAAAAAACCCTTTATATAAGGGTTTTTTTATGTCAATTTATTAAATAATTTTTGTAAAATCAGGTTTGAAATAATTAGGGCCTTTCATGACTTTTCCATCTTCACGATAAATCGGTTTGCCATTACTATCCAACTTACTCATATTACTTCGTTGAATTTCTTCAAAAACAGCTTCGATTTTATCATGTAAACCATGCTCTATGATAGTCCCACACAATATATAAAGCATATCACCTAGTGCATCAGCAATTTCGATAAGATCGTTATTTTGAACAGCATCTAAATATTCTTCATTTTCTTCTTTCATTAAATTATAACGTAATACATTTTTGGACTCACCCAAATTTGCTTTAGGAATTTCGCTATAACCTATTTCAAAGGCAGTATGGAATTCTTTTACAGCATTAAGTTGTTTATTCATAATTTAGTTATTTAATTGATATTGGAAATAGTTACTTTTGATTACAAATTTAGTATTTTTGTGTAAAATAATTATATGTTTAGTCAAGGTCAATTAATTTTTGCAGCTATTTTCTTTGTTTCATTTGTAATAGCAATTTCCTATTCTTATAGAAAAGACATTCTTGTTCATCAAAAAATTTACAAAGGGAGCTATAAAATAGTAATTGGGTTTATCGTTTTCATACTATTATTATTTGTTATCAAAATTTTCCTAAAGCATTAAATATATTTCAATCCATAAAATTAAATTCAAAATTTATGAAAATATTAAAATATATATTCTTACTCCTAATATTACTTTCTGTTGGAGGAAGCGTTTTTATTGCTACCCAAAAAAGTGATTTCACCTCCGTAAAATCTATTTTAATTAAAACTCCAAAAACAGCTGTTTACAATTATTTAAATGACAATAAAAATTATAAAGATTGGTATGTTTTCGATAGCAAATCAATTGAATTACAATATTCTAAAAATACCTCCGGTGCGGGTAGTTATTTTTCATGGTCAGGTAGCGAAGGAGAAGGAAAAACAACTATTTATTTCACAAAAGAAAATGATAGTATTGTTCAAAAAACTGATCTAGATGGAGCCTTGTCAGAAACGGTTTGGAAATTAAAAGACACTATTGGTGGAACAAAAGTTACCTGTATTTCAAAGGGAGAAATGTCTTTTTCAAACAAACTTCATTCCTTTATTAATGGTGGTGTAAAGAAAGTAATCGGAAGAAAATTAGAACTTAGTTTGAAAAATTTAAATCGAAGTTTGGATTATGAATTAAATAAATATTCTATTGCTTCAAATGGAGTAGTTTATAAAAAAGGTTGTTATTATTTAAAACATACTATAAATACAAAATTATCAAGGCTTAATTACAATGTGAAAATTTTGATTCCCTATTTGATTAATTTTTCAAATCAGAATCAAATTGTAATTTCGGGAAAACCATTTGTAATTTATAATTCAATTGATAAAAATAAAGAGAAAACTAATATTTCTGTTTGTTTACCAATTAAAAGAAGAATTTTTACTAGTTCGGGTAGTGATATAATTTGTGCCGAATTGCATGGTTATAATTCATTCAAAACTACTTTGTATGGAGATTACTCCCATAGAAAAACAGCTTGGAAAAAAGCAGAAGACTTTATTATTAAAAATAGAGAAAGTGCAGACAAATCTATACCATTGTTAGAAGTCTACAACAAAAGTTCAATAGATGATTTAAGTCCTTCACAATGGCAAACTACTTTTTATACGGCGGTTCAACCTAAATACAATTCTGTCACAACAGCTGCATCTACAACAAACGATAACATAGAAACTACAGAATTAGAACAGTAATAATTTATTTTGTCTATTTAATTAAACCTTTACTCCAATTATTAATCTTACAATAAAATTATTTATTTGGAAGAAAAAGAGTTCATATTACAACTATTAAATCCAAAAACTCAAAATAACGCGTTTCAAAAACTTTTGAACGATTTTAAGCGACCGCTTTACAATCATATAAGAAATATTGTTTTGGATCATGATGACGCCAATGATGTATTACAAAATACGCTTATTAAAGTTTTTCAGAATTTGAACAAATTTAGAGGGGAAAGCAAATTGTATTCTTGGATTTACAGAATTGCCACGAACGAATCGGTCACTTTCATTAGTAAAAAAGCTAAATTAAGTGGTTCATCTAGCAGCGAATTAAAATCAAAAATAGTAGATAATCTTGAGGCTGACACCCATTTTGATGGAAATGAAATTCAACTTAAATTACAAAAAGCGATACACACCTTGCCAAATAAACAACAATTGGTTTTTAAAATGCGCTATTTTGAAGAAATAAAATATGAAGAAATGTCAATTATATTAGGGACATCAGTTGGAGCACTAAAAGCCTCTTATCACCTTGCCGTAAAAAAAATTGAAATTTTAATGACAAAAGATTAAACCAAAATAAAATTTAATTGTCTAAATAGCATGAAAGAGTTTAAATTAAATGATGAAAATAAAATTCCCTCAGGATTTACAATTCCTGAAGGATATTTTGATCAATTTACTGTTGAAATAAATAGCAAAATAAATCTACCTAAAGCTGGGGTAAAAGTTATTTCAATGAATACTAAAAGATGGATAACTTCAATTGCGGCAATATTAATTGTAGCTTTATCGGTAAGCATTTATTCAAAAATGGCGGTCAGTAATTCTGATAAAAATAATACAACTGAAAATTACCTTACAAATCAATCTGATATTAGCCAATACGATTTAATTACATTATTGGATAAAAAAGACATTGAAAATTTAAGTATTGAATTGAATAGTGACAACTCAAAAATTGATGAGGAATTTGCCAATACAAATGAAATAGAGAATTATTTAACAGATTAAAAATTAAATTATGAAAACTAAAAACAACTTACTAGCGATCTTACTTTTAGTTTCTTTTAGCCTAGTTGCTCAAGGGAAAAAAATGTTAGAGAAAAAAGAAGAAATATTTGCTTTAAAAGTAGCTTTTATTACCAATAAACTTCCATTAACAAGTAGTGAAGCCGAAAAATTTTGGCCAATTTACAATGCTTTTGAAGACAAACAATTTGAACTAAAACACGAAAAATCATTGGTTTTCTTAAAAAGAATGGATGATGGAGCATTAAGCAAAATGTCTGAAAAAGAGGCCGCATCTTTGTTAGCAAAAATGGAATCTAATGAAGAAGAAATTTATCAAATGCGTAAAAAATTGCTAATCAGTTTAAAACCCATTTTAAGTAATGTGAAATTGATTAAATTAAAAAAAGCAGAAGAAGAATTTAATAAGAAATTATTATTTCAATATATGAAAAAAGGGCCTAGAAAAAACTAGGTCCTTAATTAATTATATTCAAATATAAGCGGTTCAACCAACATTTTATCTGCAATTAAATCAATCCTTTCCGAAAGATAATCTGAGAATATCAATCGTTGCGTTTTAATTATACTATTGGAAATCCTAACAATTTTAGTATCATGACGCAATTTTAAAATAGTATCGGCATCATCAATAATAAACATTTTTAACCGATTAACATTATAACCAGCAGAAGATAACATACTGCTCAATCGATTTGGTGTACCAATTAAAACATCAATTCCAGTAGAAATATAGTTTTTATCGTATTCGAGATCCCCTTTATCGTGTACACCATAAACTCTTAAATCAGTTTTACTACCAAATTTCTCGAAAAGTTCTTCCATTTCAAGTACTTTGTCTTTGTCTTCAACAATAATCAATGCTCTTGGCGACTCCTCACCTTCACCAACTAATTGCTGAATGACATTTATTACAATAGTTGCCGATTTACCAGATCCTTTGGGAGAAATTACAATACAATCAGAACCACTTTTTATGATTGAAAAAGTATCTCTTTGCATTTGATTTGCATCAGTCAATCCTGATTCTTCAAGAGCTTCTTGTAACTTTTCGTTAATTTTTTTTAATTTCATTTCTAATATTAGATTTAGGAATTTAGATTTAGGACTTAATAATAAATAATCATTTAAAATCACATTCACATTTTTCATAATTCCAACTACCACTTTTATCCAAACAATTATCAATTTGAATAAATCGGAATATTTTAAAACCAATAAAAAGGAGTATTATTAAAATCGTTATCAATACGCTTTGTTTCAATTTATAATCTAAGTTTCTTAATCTCATACTATTTTGTAAATCTTTGTGTAATAATTTATTTACTTGCAAATAAATGAATATCTGTTTCGGAAATTTCGCTTCCGCTGAGTATTATTAATCTTTCTACAATGTTTCTTAATTCTCGAATATTTCCTGTCCAATCGTATTCCTGCATCAATTTTATTGCCTCATCAGAAAATAATTTGGGTGCTATTCCTTGTTCTGCAGCAATTTTTTCTGTAAAATGCTCTATTAATAAAGGTATATCCTCTCGTCTTTCGTTTAACCCTGGAACTTTGATTAAAATAACTGCCAAACGATGATATAAATCTTCTCTAAAGCGTCCATTTTCAATTTCCTTTTTTAAATCTTTATTTGTTGCAGCAATTACGCGGACATCCACTTTAATGTCTTTATCTGCACCGACTCTAGTAATAACGTTTTCTTGTAATGCTCTTAAAACTTTAGCTTGAGCTGATAAACTCATATCCCCTATTTCATCTAAAAATAAAGTTCCTTTGTCGGCTGCTTCAAATTTTCCAGCTCTGTCTTTTATTGCAGATGTAAAAGCACCTTTTACATGACCAAAAAGTTCACTCTCAATTAATTCAGATGGAATCGCAGCACAATTAACTTCAATTAAAGGAAAATTGGCACGATCGCTTTTTTCATGTAGTTGATGCGCAACCAATTCTTTCCCTGTTCCATTTGGTCCTGTAATCAAAACTCGAGCTTCGGTTTTAGCTACTTTATCAACCATCAATTTAATATGATTAATGGCCTCGCTTTCGCCAATCATTTCGTAATTTTTACTTACAATTTTTTTTAGAATTTTATTTTCAACTACTAGTTGTTTTTTATCTAAAGCATTACGCACTGTATTCAATAATCGATTAAGATCTGGTGGTTTAGAAATATAATCAAAAGCTCCTAAGCGCATGGTTTGAATGGCCGTTTCCATATCGCCATGACCAGAAATCATTACAATTGGTATTTCGGGTTTAATTTTCTTAACCGCTTGGAGTAGTTCAACACCATCCATTTTGGGCATTTTAATATCACACAAAACCAAATCATAATCGTTCTGTACTATTTTATCATAACCAATGCTTCCATCTTCGGCCTCATCTACTTGATAGGCTTCATTTTCTTCAGTTAGAATTTTGGTTAATACCCTTCTGATAGAGGCTTCGTCCTCAATTATTAATATTTTACTCATATGATTTTGGTTAACAAATTAGTATTTCAACCATTTGTATAATTCTTTCCAAGTTGGTTTTTTTCCATACATTAAAATTCCTACACGGTATATTTTTGATGCAAACCAAACCACAAAAAAGAAAGTACCAAATAGAATTGCTATTGAAATTAATAGTTGCCACCAAGGTACACCAAAAGGAATTCTCATAAGCATTACTATCGGTGATGTTAATGGAATCATTGAGAAAACAGTAGCAACAGTTCCATGTGGGTCGTTCATTACCGTAAAAAATCCTATGTAAACTCCTAAAATCAATGGTAATATTATTGGTAATAAAAATTGTTGTGAATCAGTTTCATTGTCAACAGCAGCACCAATTGCCGCGTAGAATGAACTGTATAAAAAGTAACCTCCAATAAAATAAATTACAAAGCAAATTAACAACGTTGCTATAGGTAAATTTAATAATTCATTAAAATACAATTGCGCCATTGAACCAAACTCTTGTTGGGCACTATTTAGCATTTCAGGTGGTATATTTGAAGTTGGAGTCACATTTATTCCAAAGAACATGGAAACAGAAAACACTAATGCGAGTCCAACAATGGTCCAAATTAAAAATTGCAAAATTCCCGCTAATGAAGTTCCAATGATTTTACCCATCATCAATTGAAATGGTTTTACAGAAGAAATGATAATCTCAATAATTCTATTTGTTTTTTCTTCAATTACACTTCGCATAACCATATTGCCATAAATAACAATAAACATCATGATTAGATATCCAAAAGCACCGCCAATAGCAATTTTAATTTCATTAATACCCTTTAAACTATCTTCACCAGTAGCTTTCTTTAGTTCCAAATTGACGTCGGCTTGAGCATTATTAATTGCCAATGTATCCAGTTTTGCTATTTTAAAATTCTCATTAGTGATTTTATTAGAAATAACTTCTTGAACATGATCTACAAAATTAATACTTGGACTTTCATTAGAAATGTATTGAATTTTACTTTCCAATGATTTAAAATCACTTGTTTTTGGGATGTAAATTAACCCTTCATAACTTTCGTTTTTTATACTGTCTTTAATACTATTTACATCACTATTGGATAAATTTATGTATTTATACTCTTCAGAATTTTTAAATTCCGATGCAAAAATTCCCGTTTCATCGTGGACGGCTATTTGTTTAAGATCGGCTTTTAAAGAGCTCAAATAGCTCACAAAAACTCCAATCCCAACAAACAATAACGGACTTAAAAAAGTCATTACAATAAATGATTTATTTCGAACTTTAGAAATAAATTCTCTCTTTATAATTAATGCTATTATGCTCATATTGAATTTCTTATTTATTGACTTACAGTTTGAATAAAAATATCGTTCACACTCGGTATTTTCTCAACAAAATGAGTTACTTGTCCCCTACTTGTTAAAATATTCAATAGCTCATTTGGTAATGAATTTCCTAGATTTATTTCTAATTTTAATTCATTATTTAGCGATTTGAAATTGGTTGGTTGAATAGAATAATTTTGAGTAATTACTAACATTAAACCTTCAACATTATCGGTTAAAATTCCTACTTCAAAACTATTTGTTCTAAATTGTTTTTTTACGTCATCCAAACGCCCTTCAATAAGTTTGTTGGACTGATGAATTAATGCAATATGATCACAAAGTTCTTCAACACTTTCCATTCTATGAGTAGAAAATATTATAGTTGATCCTTGTTCTTGTAGTGCTAAAATTTCATCTTTAATAATATTTGCATTTACAGGGTCAAAACCTGAAAATGGTTCGTCAAAAATTAATAACTTTGGTTTATGTAAGACACAAACTACAAATTGAATTTTCTGAGCCATCCCTTTAGAAAGTTCCTGAATTTTTTTGTTCCACCAACCTTGAATTCCCAATCTATCAAACCAATAGTCCAATTGAATTTTGGCTTCCGCTTTAGACAATCCTTTCATTTGAGCTAAATACAAGCATTGCTCACCAACTTTCATCGATTTATATAAACCTCGTTCTTCTGGGAGATACCCAATATGTTGAATGTGTTTTGGATTTAGCTTTTCACCATCTAAAACTATTTCTCCACTATCGGGCATGGTAATTTGGTTGATTATTCGAATTAAAGAGGTTTTTCCTGCGCCATTTGGACCTAAAAGTCCATAAATACTTCCTTTAGGCACCGTTAATGAAACTTCATTTAGCGCTGTATAATCACCGTATTTTTTTACAACTTTATTGACTTCAAGTATTGTACTCATTTGAAAATTTATTTATGTAAAAGTATTGAATTTGAAATAAAAAATGAATTAAAAAATTATAAAAAACCCACCCTTATTTTCACAAGGATGGGAAAAATGCTGTAATAAATTACAACAAAAAATTAGGAGAACATGTCTTTTACTTTTTCAAAAAACGACTTATCCCCTTTTTCAGGATTTGGAATAAAGTTATTATCTGTTAGAGCCTTTTCAAAAAACTGTTTTTGTTCTTTATTTAAGGTTCTAGGAGTCCAAACATTAATATGAATTAACAAATCTCCATTGCCATATCCATTAATATTAGGAATGCCTTTACCTTTTAATCTTAATATTTTGCCGGACTGAATACCTTCTTCTAGCTTAATTCTAACTTTACCTTTCACGGCTTCGATATCTTTAGAAACACCAAGTACCGCTTCAGCAAAGCTAATGTATAAATCTAAATGGAGATTTTCCCCTTCACGCTTCAAAAACTCATGTTCAATTTCTTCAATAACAACAATCAAATCACCTGGAATACTGTTTCCCGGGGCATCATTCCCTTTATTTGATACTTTAAGTTGCATTCCATCAACAACACCTGCAGGAATTTTTATTGAAACTGTTTCGTCATCAACTATCATTCCTTGAGAATCGGAATTGGAAGGTTTGTGATCTAGTAATTGTCCTGAACCGCCACAAGTAGTGCAAGTAGTTGCAGATTGCATTCTACCCAAAATGGTATTGGTAACTCGCATTACTTGTCCTTGACCATTACAAGACGAACACGTTTTGTAGGAAACCCCTGGAGCTTGAATTTTGCGCTTTACTTTTACTTTTTTCTCTACTCCAAAAGCAATTTCTTCCAAAGTAAGTTTAACTTTTATTCGGAGATTACTACCTTTTACTCTTCTTGGTCCACCGCCACCACCAAATCCAGATCTACCTCCAAAAGCACCACCAAATATATCACCAAATTGGCTAAAGATATCGTCCATATTCATATGACCGCCACCAAAACCGCCGCCACCTTGACCACCATTTTCAAAGGCTTGATGTCCGTATTGATCGTATTTAGCTTTCTTTTGTGGGTCGCTCAAAACTTCGTAGGCTTCGGCTGCTTTTTTAAAATTGTCTTCGGCAACAACATCTCCTGGATTTTTATCAGGGTGAAATTCAATTGCTTTTTTTCGATAGGCTTTTTTTATTTCGGCTGCATCTGCATTTCTTGAAATACCTAAAATTTCGTAAAAATCTTTTTTCATTTTATGATGTCTTAATCAAACTTTAGCCAGAAGGCAACTTTTAAGTTTCTTAGAATTTAGTTTCCTATTACTACTTTAGGGAAACGGATAATTTTATCTCCTAATCTATATCCTTTTTCAAGAACGTCAACAATTTTTCCTTTTAAATTTGGAGAAGGAGCTGGAATTTGAGTGATTGCTTCAGCAAAATCAGCATTAAATAAATCACCTGTTTTTAAAGTCACTTCTTCTAAACCTTTAGAAAACAAAGTGCTTTTCAATTTATCATGAATCAATTCTACCCCTTTCAATAATACTTCATCTTCGGATTTTTTTATTTCGATAATAGCTCTATCAAAATCGTCTAAAACAGGTAAAATTGCTAATAAAACTTCTTGATTTGCTGTTTTGAATAAATCAATTCTCTCTTTTGAAGTTCTTCTTTTGTAGTTTTCAAATTCAGCAAAAAGTCTTAGATGTTTGTCTCTTTCATTTGCTAAATCTTGAGTTAATTGTTCTTCAGTACTTAGTTCCTCAACTTTTACTTGCTCCCCATTTTCATTATTTTCTAATGCAGTTGAGTTAAGGTTTTCATCTATTTCCGTATTTTTAGTGGCCATCTTATCTTTATTTTTAAAAATATTTTTAAACATTATCTTTTGTTCTTTTCATTAAATAACAAAATTACTGCCAATTCCTGTAAAATGTCAAATTGTCACTATTTATTTTTAGATGATATAATTATAATTCAATCAAATTAAAATGAAGAAAATAAATTTTAACTAAAATAGTCTAAAACTTTAATAAAATATTAGGATTTAATGAAATTCATTAAGGTATATTTGTTACTGTAAAGGTTTAAATTTATTGTTTTATTAAATAATAAATAGAATGAAATTGTTAATTCAAATTTAAATATTGAAAAAAGCTCCGTAAAAACGGAGCTTTTTTTATAATAAAATATTTTTAAGAGCCTCATCGATGGTTTTGAATTTAAAGACAAAACCTTTCTCTATTATTTTTTTTGCACTTAAGTTTCTATTTTCAAACAATAATTCGTGCATATCTCCAAGGATGCATTTCATAACAAACTTTGGAATATTAGGCATAAAAAGTGGCTTTTTCAAGACTTTAGCAATTGCAATAGTTAGCTCTTCATTAGATACTGGATTTGGAGAAACGGCATTGTAAACTCCGTCTAAATCATTTTTAATTGCAAAATAATAAAGTGCAGCAATATCGTTAATGTGTATCCAAGTTTGAATTTGTTTACCGGATCCGAAAGAGGCACCCAAGCCAAGTTGTATTGTTTTTAACATCTCTACCAATGCACCACCTTTTGTTGAAAGGACGATTCCTGTTCGAAGTTTACAAACTTTTATACCTAAGGAGGTAAATTTATCTGTACTTTCCTCCCATTTTATAACTACATTTCCTAAAAAACTAGGGTTAACCTGAGTTGAATTTTCATCGTAAATTATCGTTTCACTGTTCGGATAAATTGAGGTGCCTGAGGCTGATACAATTTGTTTTACTTGATTGGGATTGTTTTTGATCGCTTTAAACAATAATGCAGAAGATAATAAACGGCTTTCAATGATTTCTTGTTTGTAGGAATTAGTCCAACGTCTAGAAATATTAGCACCTGCCAGATTTATTATTGAATCAACTCCCATTAAACAATTTTCATCGATTATCCCTTGTTCAGGACTCCAATAAAAACCATTATAATTTAATTCATTAACAATTTTATTCTTGGATGTAGTGAGGTAATTAACACTAATTCCGTTTTGGAGAAGTAAAGAAACTAATTCTGTCCCTATTAAACCTGTTGCCCCTGTAATTAAAACTTTCATTTTATTTATTTCTAGTATCCAAAATTACATTAATTATAAGTTAAAATAGGTCAATTTAAGTAGTATTTAACTATCGTTAAATGGATTTTAGGTGTTTTTAATTTTAATACTCCATTCGAAATCCATTTCAGAAACTTGGGTTCCAGTTTCATCAACTCCAATTGATTTCATCCAAAATGTTTGGCCTTCTCCAGAAGCAATGGTTTGAGTAATTGCAGTTTCAATTTTATCTCCATCGAGGCAAGTAAATATTATTTTACCAGTAGCTTTTTTTGTAAAATTAGCTTTATTATTGGCAACCAACATGGATATTTTTTTGTTACTTTTTTTAATTTGATACATGACTAATGCTCCTGTTGATAATTCGGCAGCCATTGCTTGAACTGCGAAATACATTGAATTGAATGGATTTTGATTTATCCAACGGTATTTCACAGAAACTTCACATTTTGCTGGATCCAATTCTTTAACACGAACACCACAGATAAATGCAGAAGGTAATTTGAAAAATAGAAAAGTATTAATTTTACTAGGAGTCAGTTCCATATAAATGTTGATTTTACACGAATATAGTGATTAATTACATAGTTTTAAAATATTTAATTATTAATCTAAAAGTTAAAATAAAGTTAATTTTAAGTACTATGTAAAACATGATACTTTTTAAAAGATATATATTTGCATAAGAAATTACTAAAATAAAGATTGAACGATTAATTTCTGTAAAACAATAAATACCTAGCCCCGATTGCAGAGAAAATCCCAGGTTTTTTTGACTGGATTGAAATGGAAAGCGGGAAATAGCTCCAAACAAAAAATAAAATGAGAAACATATGAATATTGAAAATACAAAAGCACAAATGCGAAAAGGGGTGCTCGAATTTTGCATCTTATCGGTATTGAAAGAGAAAGATGCCTACACTTCAGAGATTTTAAACACCTTGAAAACAGCAAAATTATTGGTCGTTGAAGGGACGGTTTATCCACTCTTGACAAGATTAAAAAACGACGGATTATTGAATTATCGCTGGGAAGAATCTATGTCAGGACCCCCAAGGAAATACTATGGATTGACCGAAGAAGGACGCGAATTTTTAACAGAATTAAACAGCACTTGGACAGAATTATCAGATGCTGTTAACTTAATAACAACCAAATAACAAAAAGATGAACAAGACAGTAAATATAAATTTAGGGGGATTAGTATTTCATATTGATGAAGATGCATTCCAAAAATTGACGAATTATTTTGGCGCAATAAAACGCTCTTTATCGAATACTTCAGGAAAAGATGAAATAATTAAAGACATCGAAATTAGAATAGGTGAATTGATTTCAGAAAAACACACGAGTGACAAACAAGTAATAAGTCTTCGTGAAGTTGAGGAAATTATTTCTATAATGGGGCAACCTGAAGATTACAGAATTGAAGGTGACGAACCAATTGATGATGAACCTATTTATACTAACACCAAGATCACTAAAAAACTATATCGAGATGAAGAAAACGGCGCTATAGGTGGAGTTCTTGCTGGTTTGGGACATTACTTTGGTATTGACAAAGCATGGTTAAGAGTTATTCTATTGATTATGGTTTTTGCGGGTGGAACCGGAGTTGTAGCTTACATAATATTATGGATCGCCATGCCAGCAGCAAAAACAACTTCTGAAAAATTAGAAATGCGTGGTGAACCAGTAACTATTTCAAATATTGAAAAGAAAGTAAGAGAAGAAATAGAAACCCTTTCAGAAAAACTAAAATCTACTGATTTTGAAGGAGTTAAAAAAGGTTTAAAGTCAAATGGAAACAAACTGAAAAATTCATTTGGAGAGACTATAGGAACAATAATAAACCTATTTGCTAAAGTTGTTGGGGCATTTATGATTGTTATAAGTGTCACTTTATTAGTTGTATTTTTAATTGGAGTATTGGCGTTTGGGACTACTAATTTTCCAAATTTCCCCTTTCATTCATTTATTGAATTAGGAAATTTTACTGATTATCCTATTTGGTTTTTTGGATTACTATTCTATTTAGCAGTGAGTATTCCAAGTATATTTATATTACTATTAGGAATAAAAATTATAGCCCCAACAAGTAAATCGATAGGATCAATTGCAAAATATGTATTGTTAGCAATTTGGATTATTGCGATAGGAATTCTAATATCTATTGGTGTTAAACAAGCCTCAGAATATGCCTATGACGGAAGAAATTATGAGAAACAAACCCTTAATTTAAATCCAAAAGATACTTTGTACATTAAATTTAAAAATAACGATTATTATTCAAAAGATATAAATGATTATAAGGAGTTTAATGTGACTAAAGATTCATTAAATCAAGATGTGGTTTATTCAAATAGTATTTCATTCCAAATTGAAAAAACGGATGAGTTATTGCCTTATATCAAAATTAACAAAGAAGCAAAAGGCAATTCATTCGAAAATGCAAATACAAGAGCAGGAAAAATTAAATATGGATTCAAGATTATTGGAAATAATTTAATTTTAGATAACTATTTAATTTCAGAACTAAAAGATCAATATAGAGATCAAAAAGTTGAAATTAAATTATACTTACCTAAAGGAACGTTATTTAAGGTGAATTCTAGTGTGAAAAATTATGATTATTCAGACAATTCGTTTTTCAACCTTCATACTAGTTCTGATGAATATATTTATAATGTTAAAGATTCTCAGGTAATATGTTTGAATTGTCCGTTAGACGAAAACGAGTATGAAGATACTGAAAATGAAACCATTAACACAGTGGAAACTACAACAGTATCGGTAAAAGTAGGTGGTAAAGAAGTAATAGAAACTGTAACAAAAAAACCAATTAATTAATTTCCTTAATTAAATTAATAGACAAATTTTTTGATACAATTCGAATTTAAAAAAGTATTCAAATTCCTATTTGGATGCTTTTTTTTTTCTATTTTTGATAAAATTATTATTATAAAAAAAATGAAAAAAATAATATTACTATTTATAGCGATTCTTATAACGGGGATTTCATATGGCCAAAAAAGAGAAAAAGTTAAAGGATCAAAAAATGTAACTATTGAAAAAAAAGAAATAGTAAATTTTGAAAATTTAGAGGTTGAAGACAATCTAGAAATTTTGCTTATAAAAAGCGATAATTGTTCTATAGAAATTGAAGCTGATGATAATTTACATAGTGAAATTAATATAAATTCGACTGGGAATACACTGCGATTAACAACCTTAAAAGAGGTAGGTGGATTTAAAAAATTTCTTGTGAAGATTTTTTACAATAATGAATTTAAATTATTACTTGCAAAACATGAATCCATTATAACAGCTACTTCTGAAATAGTATTAGATAACTTCACTGTAAAGAGTTTTGATTATTCAAAAATTTTCATGAATGGGCAGATAAAAACATTTGCAATTATGCAAAATGACAAATCTAAATCGGAATTGAATATCAAATCAGAAATGGCAACCATAGAATTAAGTAAAAATGCACAATTAAAAGCGTTAATTTCATCAACTCAATTAAAGGTCGACTTATACCAAAAATCAAGTGCTGTATTAGAAGGTGATGTTAATGAATTAAAATTAAGATTAGATAATAGTTCAGAATTTACGGGAAAGAATTTAATTTCAAAAACTGCTGAACTAATTGCTGAAGCTAACACTTCAACCAAAATAAATGTTGTAACTAATGCTACTATAGAAGCGTCAGGTAAATCTGAAATTCAATTTTATGGGGATGCTAAAATTGAGCTTAAAAAGTTTACAGAGAATACGGTTATCATGAAAAAAACTTTGAAATAAGTTTGTTATTAAATTAAAATAAAAAAAATCCAAACTTGCGTTTGGATTTTTTTTTAACGTATAATTAAATATTATCTATTCTTTAGAAGCTAAATATCTTTCAGCATCTAAAGCCGCCATACATCCAGTTCCTGCAGCAGTAATTGCTTGGCGATAAACATGGTCAGCAGCGTCACCAGCAACAAAAACACCTCCTATATTTGTTTTTGAGGTACCAGGAATGTTAATAATATATCCTGTTTCGTCTAAATTTAAAAAATCTTTAAATATATCAGTATTTGGTTTGTGACCAATAGCAACAAAGAAACCTGTTGCAGGAATATCAAAAACCTCACCTGAATTTTTATTTTTTGCTTTTACAGCTGATACAACCTGGCCGTCACCAAGAACTTCTACTGTATCGTGATTCATTAAAATCTTTATATTTTCAGTTTTACGTACTCTTTCTTCCATTATTTTAGAAGCTCTAAATGACTCACTTCTAACTAACATAGTAACTTTAGTACATAATTTTGATAAGTAATGAGCCTCCTCACAAGCGGAATCTCCTGCTCCAACAATTACCACTTCTTGATTTTTATAAAAAAACCCATCACAAACTGCACAAGCAGAAACCCCTCCGCCTGTTTGTAAATAATGCTGTTCAGAAGGTAAACCTAAATATTTAGCTGTGGCCCCTGTTGAAATAATAATAGTTTCACAATGTAATTCTTTGGTGTCATTTATCCATACTTTATTTGTATCTCCTGAGAAATCAACTTTAGTTGCCCAACCATCACGAACATCTGTTCCAAATCTTTGTGCTTGTTGTTGTAATTGAACCATCATTTCAGGTCCTGTAACACCGTCTACATAACCTGGGAAATTTTCAACCTCATTAGTAGTTGTTAATTGACCTCCCGGCTGAGTACCTTGATATAAAACTGGATTCATATTTGCTCTTGCAGCATAAATTGCTGCAGTATAACCAGCAGGTCCTGAGCCAATAATCAGACATTTAATGTTTTCAACCGTGTTTGACATTTTAATTTAAATTATTTTATTAGAGGTACAAAGGTAAGTTTAATTTAAAATATTTTATATAAAAAAAGGAGACTTATTTAATTTAACATTAAATAATTTCATAATTTATTATTCTGTTGTTTAACTAAAAAATAGTTCTATATTTGCCAACTAAATTCGGGGGATAGCTTAATTTGTTTATTTTGTCACTAAGGACTTCAATAGCTCGAATAAGAATTACTAAAAAAATAATCTTTTACGGGGTGTAGCGTAGCTCGGTTATCGCGCCTGCTTTGGGAGCAGGAGGCCGCAGGTTCGAATCCTGCCACCCCGACTAAAAAAACTGAACAATATTGTTCAGTTTTTTTTATACTTAAGAGAAAAATAATTAAAATATTAAAAAATAGGTATCTAAACTAAACGTTAAATAATCAAATCCATACGTATACTAAGTATTAGGAAAATTATATAAAAAAAAGTATAAATTCGTAAAATGATTAAGATTATTATTGTTGATGACTCCTCTACCTCAAGAATAACATTAGAAAAATTTTTAACAAAAAATTTTTCTGAAAAATATACAATTGTTTCAATTTGTGAGGATGCTGAGACAGCAAAAAAAGCAATTAAGGCAAATAAACCAGACCTCGTTTTTCTTGATATTGAAATGCCAAATAAAAATGGCTTTGAATTATTAAATGAAATTAAATCAATAAGATTTGAGGTGATTTTCACCACTGCACATACTGATTATGCAATAAAAGCAATTAAAGCAGATGCTTTAGATTATTTAATTAAGCCAATAAACTTAAAAGATCTAACAATAGCATTACGAAGATTTGAAAATAAAAAAATCATTCATGATAAAATTGATTTCAAATCAATAAACCCAAAATCGAGTAATGATTTATTAAAAAAAATTGCATTTTCAACAGACACTGGATATGAATTTATTAATGTGAATTCAATCTTGTTTTGTGAAGCTAACAGCAATTATTGTAGAATATTTTGTGTAGACGGTCGTGAAATTTTACTTGCAAAAACGCTAAAAAATATTCATGAACAATTAATTCCTACGAATTTGTTCCACAGAATTCATAAATCTTATTTAGTAAATTTAAATTATATTCTTCGTTTAAATAAATCAGGTTCTTTGGAGGTGGAACTTCAAAATGGAATTAAGTTACCTGTATCCTATAGACAAAAAGAAAATTTCCTTAATGCATTTAAGGAGGATTACGATAAATAAATTGAATTAGTTAGTTAAATTAAAAAAGCCTCACATTTGCGAGGCTTTTTTTTATCTTAAAGAATTTTTTAAGAATTATGTTCTTGTTCAATTCTCTTATGTTCAGCATCTGAAATTGTATCAACTAACACAGGTGTTGCAATAAATAATGAAGAATAAGTTCCTACTACTATTCCTATTAACATCGCGAATATAAATCCTCTAATTGATTCTCCCCCAAAAATAAACATGATTAATAACACCAATATCATCGTTAATGAGGTATTAATTGTTCTTGACATAGTAGAATTGATAGATTGATTTACAATAGAATTAAAATTTCCTTTCACTTTACCTCCTAAATATTCACGAACTCTATCAAATACGATAACGGTATCATTCATTGAATAACCTATAACTGTTAATATAGCAGCGATAAAATGTTGGTCAATTTCCATTCCAAAAGGCATGTATTTCCATAATAAAGAATAAATTCCTAATACGAAAATAACATCATGCGCAACTGCAGCGAGTGCACCAAGAGAATATTGCCATTTTCTGAAACTTAATACTAAATATAATCCTACTATTAACATTGCGCCAATAACTGCCCAATAGGAATTAGTTTTGATATCATCAGCTACAGTTGGCCCAACTTTAGAAGCTTGAAGAATTCCTAATTTTTTTCCATCATAACTATTTACGAATTTTTCGTAAGTCATAGTAGCGTCAAAATGTTTCTTTAAGTTTTCAAAAAGAATTTTGTTTACTGCTTGATCTGCTTCTGTACCTGCTTCAGCAACTTTATATTTTGTTGTAATTTTTAATTGGTTGTCTTTACCAAAAATTTTCGCTTCCGCACTACCATCAAAAACTTTTACTAAATCTTGTTTTACTTCCTCCGCAGAAACTGGTTTTTCAAAACGCACTTGGAATGTTCTTCCTCCAACGAAATCAACTCCTTGGTTCAAACCATTGGTAGATAGAGAAATAATACTAACAACTACTACTAAACTTGAAAAGATATACGTGTACTTTTTTACACCTAAGAAATCAAAGTGGAAATTGGTAAAGAAGTTTTTAGAGAACCCAGTAACAAAAGTTAATTTGTTTCCTTTATTAATGCTCCAATCTAATAATATTCTAGTAATGAAAATTGAAGTAAATAACGAAGTTGCGATACCTATTAATAAAGTCGTAGCAAATCCTTGAATTGGACCTGTTCCGAAAATTAATAAAACAGCACCAGTTAAAACGTGCGTTACGTTTGCATCAACAATTGAACGCATTGCACCTTTCCAACCGAATGATGCTTTAATTGCATCATCAATAGTTTTTCCTGCACGAAGTTCTTCTTTAGCTCTTTCATATATAATTATGTTTGCATCAACTGCTGTCCCCATTGTTAATACAATACCAGCAATACCAGGTAAAGTCAAAACAGCACCTAAACTTGCCAATATACCAAATAAGAACAATAAGTTAATTGCAAGGGCGATGTTGGCATAAAATCCAGATTTACCGTAATAAATCATCATCCAAAGAGATACAATTAATAAACCAATAATGGCTGAATTAGTACCATTATCTATTGCTTCTTGGCCTAAGGATGGTCCTACAACTTCTGATTGAACAATTTCAGCGGCAGCTGGTAATTTACCCGCTCTTAAAACGTTAGCTAAATCTTTCGTTTCTGTAATATCAAATGCACCTGTAATTTCAGATCTTCCTCCAGAAATAGGTCCGCTAGTTACCCCTGGAGCTGAATAAACTACATCATCCAATACAATTGCAATATTACTTTTTTGAGTATATGCTTTACCCGTTAGTTCTTCCCATGCTCTTGCACCTTGACCACTCATTTGCATGGTAACTGCAGGTTTTCCTAGTTGGTCGAAAGAATCATTAGCATCAGTAACAACTCCACCACTCATTGCAGCTTGATTGTCTCTATTACCATTTAAAGCATATAACTCAACTGTCTCAACAGATTTTTTTGTTTTTTCGTCAATAATAGAGGAAGGTTTACCCCAGACAAATTTTGCATATCTTTTTTCTGAAGGTAATAATACTCTAATGTCTTGACGTTTGAAATATCCGTTAATTGCAGCTGTATCTTTTGGCTCAACTACTCCTAAAATAGGTCCTCCTCCACCAGGAAGAAATCTCTTTAACAATGGACCTAAATCTTTTTTATCGGCAACAGTATCTTTTGTTTTATCAGTTAATAAAGTATCAATTCCTGTTTTTGCAGTTTCTTTAAGTTTAACATCCCCTTTTTCAGTTAATTTTAAAGTGTTGTTTGCAGCCATTAAGAAATTACTCAACTCATCAATTTTATAGGTTTCCCAAAATTCTAATTGAGCTGTACTTGATAATATTTTTTTGATACGATCTACATCTTTAGCACCTGGAAGTTCAACTAAGATTCTTCCTGATTCACCTAACTTTTGAATGTTTGGCTGTGTAACACCGAATTTATCAATACGTTTTCTTAATACTTCAAAAGCACTTCCGATTGACTCATCAACTTTTCTTCTGATAACTTTTTTAACCTCATCATCAGTTTTTTTGAAATTAACTTCATCTCCTAAAATTTTATTTGCGAAAATATCTGGAGAAGATAATTTTATTTTTCCGTCAGCAGCTTTTTCAAACTCGGCAAAAAACACTTCTAAATAATCTTGATTTCCTTGTCTGTTTTTACTAGCTTCTGTTAATGCTTGGTTGAAAATAGGATTCTTAGAATTATTAGATAATCCTTTAATGATATCTTTTACAGAAATTTGAAGCTGTACGTTGATACCACCTTCTAGGTCTAATCCCTTGTTGATTTTTTTATCTTTTACTTCATTGTAGGTAAAATCTGTAAATCCAAGATTAAATACTTTTTCTTTCCCGATTGAATCTAAGTATTTTAAT
>CALPMA020000011.1 GCA_943324545.2 Chitinophaga pinensis | reverse complement strand
GAAAGTTTTGCGAAAATTGGTGGTTACCAAAGTGCCTAAAAATGGTTTCCAAGACTATATGAAATCGATTGGGAAATTAGGCGGACAAAATAAAATTCCAAGGTTGAGTAACGACAGAACGATTGCCGATTTATTAAAAACAAAATAGAGAAAAGATGCAAACAAAAAGACTTTGGTTGTTATTGCTTTTAGTGAATTTTTATATTTCTGCTCAAACAAAAGGCGTTGTTGTTGACGAATCTGGGAAGCCCATTCCGTATGTGAATATTTGGGTTGAAAATGAAAATATTGGAACTACTTCTGAAGAAAATGGCGAGTTTTCAATTGCTGATGCTGAAAACAAAATCCTTGTTTTTTCAGCTGTTGGATTTGAAACATTAAAAGCCAAATTAAACGAATCTGGGAAAGTAGTTTTAAAATTAATCGCTTACCAACTAGATGAGGTGGTGATTCAAAAACGCATTGGAAAAGACCAAATAGAAATTGGAAAATATAAAAAGAGAAACATTAATTTATATTACGGAACAGCAACCCAACCCACAATAATAGCTAAATTTATAGCACCGACCCAAGATATAAAAACACACCCTTTTATTGATAGAATCACTTTTTTATCCCTTTCAATGATTAATAATGCGAAGATAAAAGTTCGTTTTTATGAAGTGGCAAATGACGGAAGTCCAGGATTGGATTATTCAGATGATATTATTATTGTTTCGGTTAAGAACGGCAAACAAAATAATACCGTTGATTTGAAAGATAAAAATATAAAAATTCCAGATTCCGGATTATTTATTGCTTTTGAATGGATGATTATTGAAGAAAATAAATATACTTACGAATATACAATCGATGAAGAAAACACTCAATCACTGGGAGGAATTCTAGATTTAAAGAAAAAAGTTCACAAAAACGGAATAAAATACGACCCTTCAATAGGCACTACCCCTTCGGATTCAAGCACTTCATGGCAATATGCTGCAGGAAAATGGATTTCTAGAAAAATTCATAAAAAATCAGACTACCACAGAGGAATAGATAAATACGATAATAAGTTTGGTGAATTAGCCATTAAAATAACCCTTACAAATTGATATTGAAATATTTATTCTTCATATTATTTTCACTTTCCATTTCCGCTCAAACCAAAGGCGTTGTGGTTGACGAATCGGGGAAGCCCATTCCGTATGTGAACATTTGGGTTGAAAATGAAAATATTGGAACGACTTCTGAAGAAAATGGGGAGTTTTCGATTGCCGCTTCCGCAAATAAAAACTTGATATTTTCTATTTTAGGATTTGAAAAAAAAATCTTAAAAGCTTCTGAGGTTTCCAATGTAATTATGAAAGCGGTTTCGTTTCAATTGGACGAAGTGGTAATTGCGCGTCATTTCGAAACTAAAAAAATAGAAATTGGGCAAATTAACAATTCCGTTTTAGAGGCCTTCGATAACGGACCAAGAATTGACGTGAAGTTTTTCCCCTACGAAGCCGCCTATAAAAAAACCAAATTCATTAAGAAAGTAAGTATTTTAACTGATAGTAGAATAGATAATGCCACCGTTAAAATTCATTTTTATAAGGCCGACGCCAATGGTTTTCCCGGTGAGGAATTACTCACTAAAGATTATATTGTAACTATTCAAAAAGGCGTGGTTAGAAACGGTTTTGATCTCACCGAACTGAATTTGAAAATGCCAAAAACTGGACTCTTCATTGGTTTTGAAAAACTTTTAATTTCGAAAAACAAATTGGAAAAAAAAATTGTCAATTCCAATACACAAAAAACAAGTATCCAAGTAATTTTTTACCCTTTGGTTTTATATAATTATGTCGAACGCGACTATTTATTTACTTTTTCGGGCGGTAAATGGAGCCGACAAACGAGCGATATAAACCAATCTGAATCAGGTAAAATTAAGGTTTATGAGCCTGCAATAAATTTGGTTTTAACCAACTAAAACATAAAAACCATACATTTGTGGGTTAATAAATAAAATCCAAATGAAAGAAATCAAGAATATTGTCCGATCAAGAGCGCAAGAATCATCGAGCGCGGTTGAGAAATTATATATCACTATGCGCCATTTGTTCAATAGAGGATTCTATAAACCAATGGGAGTTTCTGGAGAAACTTTACGCGAAGCATTATTGTCGTTACGTCCTGAAATATATGGCACAATTGCCGAAGATAAAGTAGAATTAAGCGGACTTTTATATGTAATTGAAAGACTTCCTGTAGGGATTGAAGAATGCCGTTTTATCAATTTAACCTCAGACGAAGGCTACTCAAAATCACATTTTCAAGCGATAATTCCACCCAAAAGAAGAAGAAATTGTTATCGAATTGATGACGAGCAAATGAATGTTGAAATCACTCGCGGAAGATCCGACATTTATGATATTTTGACACATTTGACTTTTATTTTCATAGAATCTCATAAAATTAAAAACCGAGTTTTAATAGACGAAAATGCTGAGGTTACTCGGGATTGGCAAAAACTAGAAGAAGCGGTTTTATCCAATAAAAAACTGACATTAACCGATAAAGAGAAAACAATTTCGCATACAGCAAATATCTTAGGAAGAACATTTGTTGAAATTTTAGACATTTATGATGCTTTTGGAACCATAGAAAAGCCAGATCGTTTTTTACACGTAATTTATTGGTTAGGAAAACTAGCTATTGAAGAAGTGGTTGAAAACAATAAAAGAACCATCACTTTTAGCCCTATTTTAAGAGAAAGATTGGGCCACCATATTCATGGGGAAATTTGGGCAAACAATATAAAAGAGGTGCTTAAGGTAAATGATTTATTGGATCGACCAATACACATTATCAGCGCCAACATGCATTCGGTGATGAATTCTATATTTGCAACACCGGTTTTAAAAACCAAATTCAAAGACAAATCGGATTTCTTTATTTATGAGGAATTGAGTAAATCAGGCGCGGATGAGGTTAGAAATAAAGTGGAAGAATTTGCCAAATTGAATGGGATGATTTCTTTGCCAGATACCTCCGGAACCAATATAGACGTTCAGATTTTTGATACAGCCAAAGTAGATTGGAAAAAAACGGCATTTCCAAACGCGAAAATGCACAATAAAAACCCCGTAATCATCGTTATGGACTATGCTTTTGGAGAGCAAGCATATGAAACAATTGACGAGCTATTAAAACCATTCCAAAAAGATGTTTTTTTAAATGTAGAATCGGTTTCAATAATGGGAAAAGCCGGAATTCTTCAAGGCGGTAAAGGAGATATTATGATTCCATCGGCACATATAAATGAAGGAACGGGAGACAATTATTTCTTTCATAATGAATTGACGGCCGAGATGCTGGAAGGAAACGACATAGCAGTATTTGCGGGGCCAATGATTACAGTTTTAGGAACGTCGTTACAAAATAAAGATTTATTGAAGTTTTTCCACGAATCAACTTGGGGAGTTATTGGATTGGAAATGGAAGGAGCTTATTATCAAAAAGCAATTCAATCGGCATCAAAAATCAGAAAGAGTATCAACCCTGATGTAAAAGTTAGATACGCCTATTACGCATCAGACAACCCATTGGAAACCGGAAGCACATTAGCTTCAGGCGGATTAGGAACAACGGGAGTAAAGCCAACGTATTTAATTACAATTAAAATATTAGAACAAATTTTTAACATAAAATAGTTTTTATTATGAGTCAAAACTCAACCAATTCAGACAATCAAGAAATTGATTTATCAATTATTTCAAATAAAATTAATGGTTTTATTGACAGCATAGCAGCATCAATTTACAGAAGCATTTTATTTTTTAAAAGAAATTTATTATTAACCGGAATTTTAATTTCTACGGGACTTAGCTTAGGATTTTATCTAGATACGACCTATGAAACCTATGATTCTAAAATTATTGTAAAACCTAATTTTGGAAGCACTGATTATTTGTATAATAAAGTAGATTTATTGTATTCTAAAATCAAAAATAGAGATAGTGTTTTTTTTAAATCAATAGGTATTAAAGACCCAAACAATATAAAACGCATTGAAATTGATCCAATAATTGACGTTTATAACCTAGTAAACTATAATGAAAAAAATGTTAGTGTTACTAATAACACACAAAATTTCGAATTATTAAAATTATTAGCAGAAGAAGGAGATGTTAATAAGGTTATTAGGGATAGAGTGACAAGTAAAAATTATTATTGGCACACGATTCATATCGTAACTATAGGATTTACAACAGACGAAAACACTATTAAACCTATTCTAGATTTTTTAAACAATAACAGCTATTTTGAAAAAATTAAGAAAATAAACATTGATAACGTCAAGTCAAATATTAAAAAGGACGAAGAAATGATCCTTCAAATTAACGCCTTATTGGAAAAATTCTCAGCCGAATCAGATCAAAAATCTAATAATTTAGTTTTTTACAATGAGAATACCCAATTAAACGATATTTTAAAAACCAAGCAGTCTTTAACTTATGAAATAGGATCTCTTAAAGAGATATTAGCAAATTACGATAATATCATCCAAAAAAACAGTAGCATTCTTAATATAAAAAACACCGAAGTTGTTAACGGTAAATTAAAATTTGTTTTACCGCTCTTGCTTATTTTTGGATTTGTATTTATTCGATTATTTTCAAAATTTTATAAAAATCAAACAATAAAAGCCCAACATAACAAATTATCATGAAAGGAATTATTTTAGCCGGAGGATCAGGGACTAGATTACACCCGCTTACACTTGCAGTTAGTAAACAGTTGATGCCCATATATGATAAACCGATGATTTATTACCCGTTATCATCGTTAATTTGGTCCGGAATAAGAGAAATATTAATTATTTCTACCCCGCATGATTTACCTTTATTCAGACAATTATTAGGAGACGGCTCTCGATTGGGTTGCCGATTTGAATATGCAGTTCAAGAGCACCCAAACGGTTTAGCAGAAGCCTTTATTATTGGAAAAGAATTTATTGGAAATGACAAGGTTGCGTTAGTTTTAGGAGATAATATTTTTTATGGAACTGGACTGTCCGATTTATTACAATCGAATAACAATCCAGACGGGGGAATTATTTATGCCTATCACGTAAACGACCCTGAAAGATATGGAGTGGTAGATTTTGACGTTAAAGGAAATGTACTTTCTATAGAAGAAAAACCTACAAATCCAAAGTCAAATTTTGCTGTTCCTGGTATTTATTTTTATGATAACGATGTGGTGGAAATTGCTGCAAATATAAAACCAAGTCACCGAGGAGAAATTGAAATTACCGACGTAAACAAAGAATACCTTCGAAGAGGAAAATTAAAGGTTAGTATTTTAGATAGAGGAACCGCTTGGTTTGATACCGGAACATTTAATTCTTTAATGCAGGCCTCTCAATTTGTTCAAGTAATTGAAGAAAGGCAAGGGTTAAAAATTGGTTCTATAGAAGAAGCAGCATTTAAAATGGGATTCATCAATGCAGAGCAATTAAAAGAATTAGCCCAGCCATTACTAAAAAGCGGATACGGAAAACATTTATTAGAAATTATATAAATGAAATTTACACCTACAAAATTAGAAGGATGTTTTGTTGTTGAGCCAAAAATATTCAATGACGAAAGAGGTTATTTTTTGGAAAGTTATAACGAAAATGTATTTCAAAATGGAATTGGCGCACAAGTTCAATTTGTCCAAGACAATCAATCATTTTCGACTAAAGGAGTTTTGCGCGGGTTACATTATCAAACCGGAGATCATGCTCAAGCAAAACTAGTTCGTGTATTACATGGGGAAGTTTTGGATGTTGCGGTTGATATTAGGCCCTCTTCAAAAACCTATGGCGAACATGTATCTGTTTTGCTTTCAGCAGAAAATCAAAAACAATTATTTGTTCCAAGGGGTTTTGCACATGGATTTTTAGTAGTAAGCAATACCGCTACTTTTTTTTACAAATGCGATAATTTTTATAATAAAGAAAGCGAAGGAGGTATTATTTACAATGACGATTATTTAAATATTGATTGGAAATTTCCCAAAGAAACGCTTATAATCTCTGATAAAGACTTGATTTTACCCACTTTTGAAAAGGCAAAAAAAGTATGGTAGTTTTAGTTACAGGAGCTAGCGGTCAATTAGGGCAGTCAATACAATTTATTGCCACCAACCATTTGAATATAAATTTTGTGTTTTGCAACTCGTCCGATTTAGACATTACCAATAAAGAAAATTGCACTACCATTTTTCATACTATAAAACCTGATTATTGTATTAACACCGCAGCATACACTGCAGTGGATAAAGCAGAATCAGAACCAGATAAAGCACATTTAATCAATGTTGTTGGTGCAAAAAACATCGCGGAAGCGTGCAAAGAATTTGACACTAATTTAATTCATATCTCTACCGATTTTGTTTTTGATGGAACCAAAAATTCGCCTTACAACGAAATGGATTTGCCCAATCCTAAAGGGGTATACGGACAAACAAAACTAGCCGGAGAGAAAGCAATTCAAAATGTGTTTTCCAATTATTTTATCATTAGAACGTCTTGGGTCTATTCTCAATTTGGAAATAATTTCATGAAAACCATGTTGCGATTAGCGTCTGAAAGAGACACGATTTCCGTAGTTGATGATCAAATTGGCACCCCTACAAACGCTGTTGATTTAGCAGAAGTAATTGTTCAAATTATTTTAAACAATAGTCAACAATCCTGCCCGGAGAATTATGGAATATATAACTTTAGCAATGAAGGACAATGTTCGTGGTATGAATTTGCCAAAAAAATATTTGAAACGAACGAAATAAAAGTTAATTTATTTCCAATTCCATCAACCGCTTTTCCAACGCCGGCGGTACGACCAAAATACAGTGTTTTAGATAAAATTAAAATCAAAACTACTTTTGGAATCGAAATAAAACCTTGGGAACAAGCTTTAGAAATTTATAAATAAAAAGGAGGAAACAATAATGAATCCTCCGTTTTAATCAATCTAAATGGCGTTTATTGTTTAATTATTCTGTGTATTTCTTTTTTACCATTGGACAATAATTGAAGAAAATAAACCCCTTTTGAAAGTTCCCCTAAACTAATTTGAGAATTTTGCAAACGTTGGTTTTTGAATAACCTTCCTTCCATTGTATAAATCGAATAGGTGGCTGCTTCTTTAATTCTGTTATATTAATCACATCTGAAAAAGGATTTGTGAAGATTTTATATTTAGAGCTGCTTTCGTCGGTTATTTGCAACGGTAACTGAACCCCATCCACAGCAATATTGTTAAAAGTTACCCTATTTCCTGTATCTAAAGTCAAATTTGGACCAATAAATCGTAGTCGCACTTTGAAATTTGCATTGTCATTTGCCGATAATAAAACAGCATTTCCAGCCATAGCTAATTTAAAGTTGGTGTGTAGTGGGTTTCCAGCAACAGTGCGGTTTTTATCAGATGCCCAAACTAATAAGTAAGTTCCAGGCGCCATTGAAACACTTGGAAAAGTCCATTTGAATAGAATTGTCGCATCATCGGATAGACCGTAACCAGATAAATTTATGGTTGTTGTACCATTATTGTATAACTCTATCCAATCTTGATAGGTACCGTCTTCATCCGTATTGGAAAAAGAATTTGAAGATAATATTTCATTGATTACAATGTTTTGACTTAAAACAGAATTTGTAATGGCAAGAAAAAGCAAAAAGCTAAATAAATTTTTCATCATCAGTTAATATATTGATTAATAATTAGATGAAAATTAATACAATAAAAACGACAGCTTTTTTAGTCGGTGTTCAGCGTTTATTTTCTTTAAAATGCAGAAAAAATAAAAAATTAGAATAGAAATAGTACGATTTTTTTTAGGACTCAAAAAGTGGAATAAAAATCAAGTGCGATTTCCCAATATTTTGAGTATTTAATCGTTTATTAAAGTAAATTTAATAGATTTACAGAATAATAAGCAGTAAAATTCGATAACGTAAAAAGATAAATTTGAAGGCATTAGATATTTCTATAATTGTTCCACTTTATAACGAACAAGCAGTATTCGATAATCTAATAGAAAGATTAGTGAATGTTATTGATACAACTTTATTTTCTTGTGAAGTAATATTAATTGATGACGGAAGCACCGACAACACAAGGCAATTGGTTGAGAAAATATGTGAAAAGGATTCCCGTTTTACTGGAATTTTGTTATCTAGAAACCACGGTCATCAATTGGCTGTTTCTGCCGGATTAGCAAATGTTCGAGGACAAAAAGGCGCCATGATTATTGATGGCGACTTACAAGACCCACCTGAATTAGTCAAAGAATTCTACGAATTATTAGTAAATGGTTATGATGTTATTTATGCTATTAGAAAAAATCGAAAAGAGAGTTTCTTAAAAAAAGTAGCCTATTCAACATACTACAGGCTACAAAAAAAAATATCAAGTTTTAATATTCCAATTGATAGCGGCGATTTTTCCATGTTAAGTCGAAGAGTTGTTGACAATATGAATAACATGCCTGAACAAAGCAGGTATCTTAGGGGAATGCGTGCTTGGGTTGGGTTTAAGCAAATCGGTTACGAATATGACCGAGACCAAAGACATGCAGGAGAAACAAAATACAGCTGGAACAAACTATTTGAACTGGCTTTTAACGGTATTTTTAATTTTAGTGATTTTCCAGTAAAATTCATTACAAGAATGGGTTTTATTACAGTTGTTTTTTCTTTAATTTATTTTGGGTATAATATTTACAGAAAATTATTTTATAATGATGTTCCTCAAGGTTTTACAGCAACCATTTTAGCAATAATATTATTTAGTGGGGTACAATTAATTTCACTTGGATTAATTGGCGAATATGTTCTAAGAATTTACAATCAGGTAAGAAACAGACCTTTATTTATAATTGAAAAAATTATTCAAGAAGGAAAAGAAAAATCCGAAAATAAATAGAGATGCAACACGATTATTATAAAGAATATTATGATTTAGAAAGACAACATTGGTGGTTTGTTGCTAGAGAAAAAATTATATCAAATTATTTAAAAAAAACAATAGCTGCTAAAATAGTAAAACATCAAGATTTAAAAATTTTAAATGTTGGTTGTGGCCCAGGAAGAAGTTCTCAATATTTATCAAGTTTTGGAGAGGTAACGTCAATAGAGTACGACAAAGACTGCTGTGAATTTGCTTCTGAAAGAACCGGTTTACAAATAATAAACGGCTCAATTACAGAATTACCCTTTCAAGACGAAATGTTTGATTTAGTTTGTGCATTTGACGTAATTGAACATGTGGAAGAGGATCAATTGGCTGTTTCAGAAATGAAAAGAGTTGTCAAAAAAGAGGGCGTTATTTTTATTACAGCGCCTGCTTTTATGAGTTTATGGAGCCATCATGATGTTATTAACCATCATTTTAGGAGGTATAAATTAGGGCAAATAGAAAAATTATTTGCCGCTGAAAAAAACGGAAGTGTCATTTTCAGTTCTTATTTTAATTTTTTTCTTTTCCCAGCAATTTATTTGGTTAGAAAAATAAGTAACCTGTTGCAATTTAACAAAAACAGACCGGGTTCTGGAAGTGATTTTGAAGCTTTTAAGCCAGGTTTTTTAAACAATGTTTTATTCAACGTAATGTATTTGGAAAGCAAATTCATTAATAATAACATCAAATTGCCTTTTGGTGTTTCGCTATTACATACATGGAAAAAAAATAATTAATCATGAAAATTATTAAATGGTTTAAGGGAAATTATTGGTTGACAATTATACTTTTTACGGCTATTTTTCTAAGAATTTACCACGTTAATTTCCAAAGTATTTGGTTGGATGAAATTCTTAGCATGAATAATTCCAACCCTACATTGTCAATGAAACAATTCTATGAAGGAATTATGTTTTGGGAGTTTATACCCCACATGTATTTTTTAATTCTTCGATTTGTTTTTGACCTATTTGGATATTCCACAAGTGTTGCAAGAATTTTTTCTGCCTTTATAGGTGTTTTCGGAGTATATTCAATTTACTTATTTGGCAAAGAACTCATTAATAAACGAACAGGTTTAATAGCATCTGCTTTGGTGTGCGTAAATTTCTTTCATATTTCCTATTCGCAAGAAATAAGACCTTATGGAATGTTGTTTTTATTTACAGTTTTGTCTTTTTATCGATTGGTAATTTTTATTAAAAAGCCAACAATTTCCAATGGAATCCTTTTTGGGTTATTTACTGGGCTGTATCTTAATTGTCATTTCTTTGGATTTATAACTTTGTTTTCTCAATGCCTATTGTTGCTATTTTTTCTGATAAAGACCCCAAAAGAGAATAGAAATAAATTTTTTGGTTTTTGTATTGTATCGGGTATTGTTGCATTAATTATTTTTTCCCCCTCTTTTGAGGCGCTACTCAGAGTAACTGAAATCAAATCATTTTGGCTTCAAAAGCCGGGCCCAGAAGCTTTTACCTCTATGTTTAGGGAGTTTTTCGGTAATTCTGAGATGGTTATTTTTGGCGTAAATCTTCTAACTCTTTATTATCTAATTCATTTATTTAACGAAAAAAAGAATAACTCAAGCAACAACACTATAACCAATAGCAAAGTCGTTTTGAGCTTCACTATATTATCAACATGGCTTTTGATTTCATTGATAATTCCATTAATACGATCCTATTTGGATGTACCCATGATTTTAAGTAGGTATTTTATTAATATTTTACCTGTTTTAATAGTTGCAATTGCAATTGGTATAAATTTTATTAAAAATGATTTAATAAGAACCATCGTTATTTCTTACATGGTTTTATTTTCAATACTTGATTTATTTGTAGTAAAAAAATATTACAATTCCGTAACAAAATCTCAATATAGGGAATTATCAGAAGAAATAATTAAACGAAACCCAGACAAATCAAAGCTGGTTGTGTATTGGAGTTGGTTGTTCCCCTATTTTTTTCAAAATGAGCCACAAATAAAAATTGAAGGCAATTCATTAGACGAATATGTAAACGGGATGAGGTCTGGAGCGATTTTAAACAAATCTTTTTGGTATGCGGATGCAAATTCTAGACCTTTTGAAATTTCTCCGGAAAATCAAATTTATTTAGACGCCAATTTCAATTTAAAAGAAAAACTAGAATATTATGATGCTTGGGCCAATTATTATGTTTCAAAAAATCAGGATTTTGAAGTTAAAAAGGAAGAGCTTAAAAACACACTTTCTTTAGATATGTTTAGCCCAGTAAATTTAAATGAAAAAGGGAATTTGGTATTATTTGAAAATGCCAATCTTAAAACAGAACCCATTAATTTAGAAAACGGCAATTACGAATTATTGATTAACGCCAATAGTCTTCCCGAAAAACCAATCAACGGTGAAAATGCGCATTTCAAAATTAAAATTAACAACAACGAAATTGCAAACTATTATTTAAGCGAAAATAGTAATAACCAGTCAAAAACAATTATTTTTTCATCCAAAAACAATGAAAAAAGCAAATTTGAATTAATCTACGATAATGATGTTTTTGAAAACGGCAAAGACCGAAATGCGATTATTTATTCTATTTCACTAAAAAAACTAGCGAATTAGCCCAAAAGAGTTGATTTCTAAAAAAAAAAATATATTTTTGTGTAAACTAATTTATTAAAAAAATGAAAACAAATTTTGTAATAGTAGCAATTATTATTTCTGTAATTTTTATTTCTTGTAAAAATGATAAAAAGGACGAAGTTGCAAATCCAGATGTTAAGCAAAACTTCAGTGTAGATTTGTATGTGGTGGCTCCGCTAGACGATAATTTTTCGGTTTATTACACAGAAGACAACACGATTAGTTTTAATGGCGACAAAGCGGTTTGGAGAGGAGTAAAAGGACAATCAGCTTCCCAACAAGTAACATTAGATTTAAAAGAAGAAATAATTCCAACAAATATTAGAATTGATTTCGGCATTAATAAAGATCAAGGAGATGTTGTTTTAGAAAAATTTAAACTGAGTTTTTACGGTAAATCCTTTGAAGCAAAAGGATCTGAATTTTTTAAATATTTTATCCCAAATGATTCTATAAAAACTGAAATTGATCCCGCAAAAGGAACCGTTAAATTTTTAAAAAATCCTAAAAAATTCTTTTCGCCTTTTTATTATCCACAACAAGCAGTACTTGATGAAATAAAAAAAATAACGAATTAAAATGGTGTTATTTTTACCAAGCCATAAGGAATTACTTATGGCTTTTTTATTTATAATTAGTAATCTCCGATGCTCAAACAAAGAGTAATTTCAATATTAAAAAACAAACAAAATACCAATCTGATTGTATACGGATTTGGCCAGGGTTTTAACCTAATTACTCCATTATTAGTAGTTCCTTATATTGTATCTGTTTGTGGCGTTGAAAATTTTGGAAAAGCGAGTATTGCAATGGCAATTTCTTTTTTCATGATGGTTTTTATAGATTACGGATCGGATATTATTGGTGTGAAAGAAGCTGCTGTAAACCGGGAAAATGCGATAGAATTAGAAAAAATATTTGTCACAACCATCTCCTCAAAAGCGGTATTGTTGGTTCTAGTTATACTGTTTTCGACACTTTTATTTTATTTTGTTCCTTTTTTTAACAAAGACAAATCTCTTTATTTACTTGGGTTACCGGTATTGATAGGACAATGCATTAATCCCACATGGTTTCTTCAGGGAGTTGAAAATTTCAAATGGATTACCATTTTGACCATCACCTCAAAACTGATTTATCTTTTTGGGATTTTCTTTTTTATTCATCAAAAAGCAGATTACATTTTTATAAATCTTTGGTGGGGAATCGGTACTATTTTAGCCAACGGAATCGCCTTATATTCTATTTTTAGAAAACACAATTTTAGTTTTTCAAAATTAAAAAGAGGAAATGTAATAGCGCTTTTAAAAGGAAATTTTTCGATGTTCTTTTCTCAAATATTTGTTTCCCTTCAAATGTATTCCCCAATAATGTTGATTGGTTTTTTTGGCAATAATTTGTTGGCGGGGCATTACAAAATCGTAGAACAAATAATCGTCGTTTTTAAAACATATATCTACCTGTTTTTTAATTTTGTTTATCCAAGGGTTTGCTATTTATTGGAGAAAAACAGTAAGCAAGGATTTCGATTCTGGAAAACATACAACGGGGTTAATTTTATATTTATTACTCTTTCTATGGGAGTTATTTATTTATTTTCTTTCCAAGCGGTCCATTATTTTGCCAAAACAGATGTTTTCGAAATTAGCAATTTACTCAAATTAGCCGTTCTAATTCCGATAACTTTAGGCGTATCCATCCCTCTAAAACAATTGGTATTAGGTTTTAATCTGCAACAACTTTATATAAGAATCACAATGATAATGGTTGTTATAAATTTACTGCTAATGATTGTTTTATTTCCTCAATATGGGATTATAGGAGTCTTATCTAGTCTCATTATTTCGGAATTAATAACCATAGCGGTCTATTATTTCAGTATTAAAAGTAAATATAATAGGATTAATTATTAGAAAACTAAATTACATACTCTAATTTAAACGTAAAAAGTGTATTTTTGAATCCTATTGTTCTACAAAACCATAGACAATTCGTTTTTCTTAAAGGATATAAAATGATACGACTCATCTTTCAAAAATTATTAGACAACTCTGGAAAGAGTTATATCATAGACCCGAAAATTCCAAATGCTCTTATTTATTATTCCCTTTCCAAAAGGGTTTTCATGCTTATTAGAGGTATTCTTAAAACAGGAAAAAAAGTTTTCGTTGGAAGCAATACTAAAATTTCCAATGTCGCTAATATTTCCTTTGGCAAAAACGTTACTATTGATAATAATTGCCGTATTGATGGTTTTTCTTCAGAAAAAATACAATTTGGAGACCGTGTTAAAATAGGGGGTTATTCTACTTTGAGTGCGACGAGTCATTTGTCTAAATTTGGGAAAGGATTAAAAATAGGAAATGATTCGGCTGTTGGTCAATTCACTGAATTTGGCGCTGCTGGGGGAATTGAAATTGGGAATGATGTAATTATGGGTTCCTATATTAGTTTTCACTCTGAAAATCATAATTTTAGCGACAATACAAAACTTATTAGAGAACAAGGGGTAATTTCGAAAGGAATAAAAATTGGTAACAATGTGTGGGTTGGAGCCAAAGTAACTTTTCTAGACGGTTGCATCGTAGGGGATAATTCTGTGGTTGCGGCGGGGGCAGTGGTAAACGGGATGTATCCCAACAATTCAATTATTGGCGGTATTCCAGCAAAAGTTTTAAACTCATTATAATGAATGCTATACCCACTAAGTTTTCTTATTATCAACTTTTATTGGCTTTATGTATTGCAGTGCCAGTATTAAATATTTTTGAGCTGACTTTTGGTTTATGGAGCATTACAATTTTAATTACCTTACAAAATAAATATTCGGTTACAATCTTTAACCACATATTAATTTATTCACTTATTCTTATTATTGCTTTATTTTCTTCAATTGGAAACCGGTTTGAAGCGTATTTTTATATGAAAGACATTACCTATATGGCAAAGCCAATTATGGGTTTATTGCTTGGTTATCAATTATTTAAAGGAAATAAAACAAGAGTATTTTCAACATTGATTTATATTGGGTTGTTAATCGCAACCGTTCATATCATTTTGGTTATAATTGCTTTTATTACAGGCAACGCTTCGACCTTAGTACTTTTGCGTGTGAATTGTGGATATTTTAATGATTACGAGGTTTATACACTCATTTTCTTATTATTCCACAAAAAATTCAATATTGAAATTTCCAAGAAAAGACTTTATTTGTATGTTGTTCTCATGATTGTTTCAAGTTTTTTTTACTTGGCAAGAACAAATTTTATACAATTTATAGTTCTAACCATCGCTTTAAAGGGTTATTTTACAGTTACTACTAGGTCAATAAAAGTAATATCTTCCGTATTGCTAGCAACGGCTATTAGTTATGCAGTAATTTACAATCTCAATCCTAAAAGAGACGGTTCTGGCGTTGAACAGTTTTTATACAAAATTAAAAATGCGCCGATCGAACCCTTTAAAACAAAAATAGACGTTACCAATTGGAAGGATATTAACGACAATTACCGTTCGTATGAAAACATACTAACATTACGCCAAGTTACAGAAAACGAGCCCCGTGCAATAATTTTAGGCGAAGGAATTGGTTCCACAGTGGATTTAAAGCAAAAGATGTGGCTTCAAAATAGTTTTATGCGATACATACCTTTTTTACACAATTCATACATGACCGTTTTTCTTAAGTCGGGCGTATTGGGCATTTTTTTACTTGTTTTTTATTTATATATTTTGATGAAAAACCGAAAATCAAAGATTCCTTTAGTTCAAAACATAAACATGTTATTGGTTGGAACGGCGGTTTTTTTGATTATTTCTAATTGGGTTTTTTTAGGAATGTACAATACATCGGATAATAAATCAATAGTTGTAGGTTTCTTAATCGCATTAAGAGAATTTGAAATTCAAAAAAAGCACAATGATTAATATTTTATTTATTCATCAATCTGCGGAACTGTATGGCTCTGACAAAACATTGCTCTTGTTGTTAAAACACATTGACAAGACAAGATTTTATCCCGTTGTTGTTTTGCCAAATGAAGGTCCTTTAAAAAGCGAACTCGACAAAGAAAACATAAAAGTTGTTATCGCTCCGGTTTTAAAGGTTTATCGAAAAATGTTTACCCCACAAAACATATTAAAATTTGTTAAGGACATTAAAAAAGGAGTTGATGCTTTAGATATATTAAATAAGCATCATCATTTTGACATTGTATATTCTAATACTTTAGCGGTTTTACTTGGAATAATTTATGCTAAAAAAAGAAAAATTAAACACCTTTGGCACGTTCATGAAATAATAGTGCATCCCAAGGTTATTGCTTCAATTTTCCCTAAAATTTTAATGCGTTATTCCAATTTAGTTATTTGTAATTCCAACGCAACCCAAAATAATTTAACAGTTAGGATACCAGAACTAAAATCAAAAACCAAAGTTATTTATAACGGAGTGGAGTTAAATTCCGAAAATAAAGCAGTTGCACAAAAGACGGATTTCGGATTTAATGAGACCGACATAATCATTACTTTAGTTGGAAGAATAAGCAGATTAAAAGGCCATAAATTACTATTAGACGTTTTTACAAATCATTTGATTAAGAATGAAAACATAAAATTATTATTTGTTGGCTCCCCAGTTGAAGGGCAAGAACAATATCTCGATGAAATTCAAAACAGCATAAACAGAAATAAGCTACAAACTAAAGTAAAAACACTTCCATTTTTAAATGATTTAAATGGTATTTGGTCAATAACAGACATAGCAATCATGCCATCAACAGAAGCGGAGTCTTTTGGATTAGTTGCCGTTGAAGCAATGTTGGCAAAAAAACCAGTTGTCGGTTCTAATCTCGGGGGTTTATCTGAAATAGTAATCAATAATGAAACGGGATTATTATTTGATCCAAATAGCAAAGAAGCACTTTTAGAAGCGCTTTTCAAGCTTATTGAAAGTCCTTCATTAAGAAGTGAATTTGGCGAAAAAGGATACGAAAGAGCTATTAAAGAATTTTCAATAACAAAGCACGTCCAGCAATTTGAAGCTGTTCTCGAAAATTTTCAAGAAAATTTTTAACTCTTATGAGTTAAAACCTTTATTTTAGCCATCTGAAAATAAAATATTTCATGAAAATAGCCATTTTAGGAACTCGGGGTATTCCAAATCATTATTCAGGGTTTGAACAATTTGCCGAATTTTTCTCGGTATTTCTTGTAGAGAAAGGACACGATGTTTACGTTTATAATTCCCACAACCATCTTTATCAAGAGAAAACATTTAAAGGCGTTAACCTAATTCATCAACACGATCCGGAATATAAATTAGGGACTTTTGGTCAGTTTATTTATGATTATAATTGTATAATGGATTCTCGAAAACGGGATTTCGACATTATTTTGCAATTAGGTTATACTAGTAATTCAATATGGTTTTTCTTACTTCCAAAAAAACCAATTATTATAACCAACATGGACGGTCTGGAATGGAAGCGCTCTAAATATTCTAAACCGGTTCAACAATTTTTGAAATTTGCAGAAAGATTAGCGGTGTATAGTAGCGATTACCTAGTTTCAGATTCATTGGGAATTAAGACATTCTTAATTGATAAATACAACAAAGAATCTACCTATATTGCTTATGGCGCACATCCATTTTTAAAACCCGACGAAACAGTAATTTCAAATTATGATGTGACCAAACACAACTATAACATGATTATGGCTCGTTTTGAACCAGAAAACAATATTGAAACTATTCTTGATGGAATGGTTTTGGTGGATCATGAAATGACCGTTTTAGTGATCGGAAATCATAACACAAAATATGGAAAATATCTAAAAGACAAATTCAAATTACATCCTTTTATACGATTTATTGGCGCTGAATTTGACATCAATAAACTTAATAATTTAAGATTTTTTTCCAATTTTTACTTCCACGGACACTCGGTTGGAGGAACTAATCCCTCATTGCTTGAAGCTATGGCTTCTAGAGCTTTTATTATTGCTCACAACAATCATTTTAATAAAGCAATACTAAAAGAAAACGGATTTTATTTTTCAAATCCAACCGATGTAAAAAATATTTTAAATAAAATCAAAAAAAATGATAACTTGCAATTGGTTCAAAACAACTTTGACGCTATTGAAAATGAATTTAATTGGGATAAAATAAATGGAGAATATCTTCAACTTTTCGAAGAATGCATTTCAAAATCTAAAGCAGGAATATAACAGCCACCCTTCGTTATTATTTGTTTTACTGGCATTATTTTGCATTCCTTTAGGGTATGCATTTAATAGTATTTCGCTTGCATTACTCATAATTATTACCCTTATCAACTTTAAAAAAGAGAACTTTCACATTGAAAGGTATTTAATTTTCCCTATTGTTTTATATGTTTTAATGCTGTTTTCTTTTGCTTGGTCAATCGATAAAGACAGGACATTAAGTGCAATTTCAAAAGAATTGCCACTCTTATTATTTCCGATTTGTTTTCTATTATTTCGTACTTTTTCGGATGAAGAAAAACAAAAAATTATAAAAGGATTTAGTTACGGAATGGTAGTGTATTCGTTATTTTATCTATTAAAAGCAACGATACGATTTTTTATTTTTCATGACACCTCGGTTTTCTTTTACCATGAATTAGTTACAAAAGATGTAAATGCAATTCACGTGTCAGTTTATATGGCCACATCCTTTTTTTATTTTTTGGTTAAACCGATAAAAACAAATTTTGATAAAGCGGCATTGATTTTATTATTATTGATGGTTTTCTTATTGTCATCTAAAAACATTGTAGTTATTTTCATCGGATTATTAGCATATTACTATTTGTTTTTTTCCAAAACAGCCAAAAAATTACGTCTAAGAAATTTGATTTTATTACTTGTTCTTCTTCTTTCGCTTCCTTTTGTAGGAAAGGTAAAAGAGCGTTTTAAGCAAGAATACGAAACCATAATGACCGACAGCAGTGTTAACGATGTGATTAGCAAAGATTCGGCTAAGATATATAACGTTAGCATTAAGCAAGCATGGACAAATGAGATATTCAAACCAAATGATTTTTTCCCAGGAACAGCATTTAGGGTATATCAGTTTAGAATTTTTATTGAATTTCTTCAAGAGGAAGCAATTTTTTGGAAAGGCTTTGGTTTGGACGCATCTTATTCTAAAATCCAAGACAAAGGATCACATTACAATTTGTTTTTAGGTGATGATAATAAAGAAGGTTACCAAAAAATGAATTTTCACAATCAGTATGTACAAGTATTTGCAGAATTGGGGGTATTTGGATTCTTATTATTATTAATCATGCTCACCTTTTCAATAAGAAATGCAATCACTTCAAAAAATTACTTTCACATTGCTTTTTCCGTATTAATGATTTCCCTATTTATTACCGAATCGTTTCTTTGGAGACAACGTGGAGTTACTTTTTTTATAGTAATGTACTGTTTATTAAATGCTAAAATTAAATCCGAAAAAAAGATATAATATTATAATAAATTTAACGTTTATTAAACAATATTAGGGAAAACGAAATCACATTCAAATATGAAAAGAATTTTAATTACCGGAGCGGCAGGTTTTTTAGGCTCTCATTTATGTGATCGTTTTATTAAAGAAGGTTACCATGTTATTGGAATGGACAACTTAATTACGGGAGATTTAAGAAATATTGAACACCTTTTTAAACTCGAACACTTTGAATTTTACCACCACGACATTACTAAATTTGTTCATATACCAGGAGAATTAAATTATATTTTACACTTCGCTTCGCCAGCTAGCCCAATAGATTATCTTAAAATCCCAATTCAAACCCTAAAAGTGGGTTCCCTAGGCACTCACAATCTTTTAGGATTAGCTCGAGTAAAAAAAGCCAGAATTCTAATCGCTTCTACTTCGGAAGTTTATGGTGATCCATTAATACATCCACAAACTGAAGAATATTACGGCAATGTAAATACGATTGGCCCAAGAGGCGTGTATGACGAAGCAAAACGTTTTCAGGAATCTATCACAATGGCTTACCATACTTTTCACGGGGTGGAAACTAGAATAGTTAGAATATTTAACACTTATGGACCTAGAATGAGATTGAATGACGGCAGAGTTATTCCAGCATTTATAGGTCAAGCACTTCGTGGAGAAGATTTAACTATTTTCGGCGATGGCATGCAAACGCGTTCTTTTTGTTACGTAGACGATCAAGTTGAGGGTATTTTTAGATTGCTTCATTCGGACTATGTTTATCCAGTAAATATTGGTAACCCAGATGAAATAACGATTAAAGATTTTGCAAACGAAATAATTAAATTAACAGGCACCAATCAAAAAGTTGTTTATCACCCCCTTCCAGTAAATGACCCTCTTCAACGCCAACCAGACACTTCAAAAGCAAAAGATATTTTAGGATGGGAAGCAAAAGTATCCAGAGCAGAAGGAATGAAAATTACCTACGATTATTTCAAATCTCTTTCCAAAGAGGAACTTTTAAAAGAAGAACACAAAGATTTTTCAGGTTATATAAAATAGTATGACGGCAGTACAATCCAGTAGATATTCAAAATATATTAGACCAATTAGCATAGTTTATGACCTATTAGTAATAGCTATTTTGGGGTTTTATTTTTTCGAAAAAGGGACATCAAAATTCAATAACTTCATAGTTTTCCTCCTAATTTCATGGGCTGTAATTGCATTTCTTATAAAATTTTATGAAGTATTTAGATATACAATGCCTGTTGAAATTATTTCTAAAATATTAAAACAATGTTCCCTTTTTTCGCTTTTAACAATAGCCTATTTCCCTTTTATGCAGGAAGTTGTTTTTAATGAAAATGCGGTTTTACTTTATATTATTTTTTGCACAACTTTAGTTACAATATTTAAATTCCTATTGTTTTATTATCTAAAAAAATACAGGATAATTACCGGAAGTAATTATAGAAACGTAGTAATTATTGGTCACACAGAAGAATCGGTTCGCTTAAAAGAACTTTTTGAAGAAAGAAACGATTATGGCTATCGATTTTTTGGTTATTTTTCAAATAAAAGCAAATCGCCCGAAGTTTCAGGTAATTTAGAAGACTTAAAAGCGTTTGTGCTAAATAATAAAATTGATGAAATATTTAGTTCTTTAGAGGAAATGACAAACGACCAAACCATCAACATGGTTGAATTTGCCGATTCAAATAAAATTAATATTAAATTTATTCCAGGGTCAAAAGAGATTTTCTCCAAAAATTTAAAAGTAAATTATTTAGAAATGTTTCCAGTATTAACAATTCAAAAAACAATTTTGCACGAACCTTCAATAAAAACCCTTAAAAGAACATTCGATATAATTTTTTCCTTAATAATTATTGTATTTCTTTTATCGTGGATTATTCCAATTTTGGCAATATTGATTAAATTGGAATCAAAAGGCCCCGTATTTTTTAGGCAAGGTAGACCAGGCCTAGATGAGAATGAATTTTTTTGTTATAAATTTCGTTCAATGAAACTTAATGATGATACCGAATCAGAGGCTTCAAAAAACGACCCAAGAGTTACGAAAACAGGAAAATTTATGAGAAAAACAAGCGTGGACGAATTACCACAATTCATAAATGTTTTGTTTGGCGACATGTCGGTTGTAGGGCCTAGACCGCATTTATGGTCACAAAATAAATCTTATGGAAATAAAATAAAAAAATACATGGTTAGGCACTATGTAAAACCGGGAATAACCGGATTAGCTCAAGTTAAAGGATTTAGAGGCGAAATAGAATCTGAGGAAGATATGATAAACCGAATTAAATTTGATGTTTTCTATATCGATAACTGGTCACTAATCTTAGATATTAAAATAATCACCCAAACAGTTGTCAATATTTTAAAAGGAGAAAAAAAGGCCTATTAAACTTAGGGGGATCAAATTTTTATAGTTTCAAAAAATAATTTACTCCTTTTTTATTTTTTATGCCAATATAAAGTCAAAAGAAATTATTTTTGCACATCACAACAATCACAACAAAATGACGATTTTATTATTAGGTTCGGGAGGAAGAGAACATGCGCTAGCATGGAAAATGCTCCAAAGCAATAAATGCTCAAAATTATTTGTTGCCCCCGGAAACGCGGGAACAGGAAGTATTGCTAACAATGTGAACTTAAAAATCACCGATTTCGAAGCGATTAAATCATTTGTCTTACGCGAAAAAGTTGAAATGGTTGTAGTTGGACCAGAAGATCCATTGGTAAAAGGAATTTTTGATTTTTTTCAAAACGACTCCGATTTAAAATACATTCCAGTTATTGGGCCTTCTAAAAAAGGAGCTCAATTAGAAGGAAGTAAAGAATTTGCCAAGAAATTTTTAGTAAAACACAATATTCCTACTGCCGGTTACGATAGTTTTACAAAAGAAACAGTCGAAAAAGGTTGTGCCTTTTTAGAAACACTTCAACCGCCATTCGTTCTAAAAGCAGATGGTTTAGCAGCTGGGAAAGGAGTTTTGATAATTAATGATTTAGCCGAAGCCAAACAAGAATTAAGAAACATGCTGGTTGATGCAAAATTTGGTGAAGCAAGTTCCAAAGTTGTAATAGAAGAATTTTTAGACGGAATAGAATTAAGCTGTTTTGTATTAACTGACGGTGTAAATTATAAAATTTTACCAACAGCAAAAGATTACAAACGAATTGGGGAAGGCGACACGGGATTAAATACAGGCGGAATGGGAGCCGTATCGCCAGTTCCTTTTGCAGACGCTATTTTACTAGATAAAATTGAAAGCAGAATTGTAAAACCCACTATTGAAGGTTTGAAAAAAGACAATATTCAATACAAAGGCTTTGTATTTATAGGATTAATAAACGTAAATGGAGAGCCAATTGTAATTGAATACAACGTAAGAATGGGTGATCCCGAAACGGAGGTTGTAATTCCAAGATTAAAATCGGATTTAGTTGAATTATTTCAAGCTGTTGCATATGAAAAATTGAATGATATAAATTTGGAGGTAACTGAAAAAACCGCAGCAACTATTATGGTAGTTTCGGGCGGATATCCTGAAGAATATGTGAATGGAAAAGTGATTTCAGGGATAGAAACGGTTACTGATTCTATAGTTTTTCATGCAGGAACTAAGAAGGATAATGATAATATTATTACGAACGGAGGAAGGGTTTTGGCGGTAACTTCATTAGGGGATAATTTCGAAGAAGCCATAAAAAAATCGTATCAAAATATAGAAAAACTACATTTCGACACGATGTATTATAGAAAAGATATCGGTTTCGATCTTTAATAAATTCTTAATGATTTTATTCAAAGAAAGAATGAGCCGTCGTATCTTGATATTCTTCGTTATTGGCTTTGTGTAGTTGCAATTGTTTTATCCAATAAATCATTGCGGCCATGCAAATAAATAAGAACCCCCAATTAATTATATTGGCAGCAAACCAATTCTCTAATTCTAGTTCTCTTAAATAATTTTGTGGAATGAAAAAAATGTTTTCAAATAACCATTGTATTCCTTCAAAAAATGCGTTCATCTTTGTTCAAGTATTATATTTACATTTGCAAAAGTATAAAATATCCATATGATTACAAGTCTTTTTAAGAAATCTACACCAATTAATTTTGCGTTTGTTTTTTTAATGCTATTTTTTTTCTTTTTAACAACTCAATTTAATCAAGCTGAAACTGCTTTTTCATTTGGGTTCTTATTAAAAAAAACAGTATTATTTATTATCATTTTTGCTTGTTTTTTTACTGGAAATTTTATCATTAAGAAGAATGGATTAAGCAAAGACAGTGCATTTACAATATTATTTTATTTATTGTTACTGCTTTTCTTCCCTTCAGTGATGAATAATTTTAAGTTGTTTTTTGCTAACTTTTTTATTCTCTTAGCACTAAGAAGACTCTTCTCATTACAAACCTCAAAATCCCAAAAAGAAAAAATATTTGACGCCTCTATATGGATTTTTGTGGCATCTTTGTTTCATTTTTGGACTATTCTTTTTTTAATATTAGTTTTTATTTGCATACTTTTTCACACCGCACGAGATTATAGAACTTGGTTTTTGCCCTTTATTGCCTTTTTTGTTTCAATGGTGTTATTGTTCTTTTTTGATTTGGTTTTTAAAACCGATAACATAGGAAATCTAATAGCAAATTCAGTAAGCAACCTTGAAATTAATTATTTTATAAATAATTATGAAAACATAGCTTTATCTCTTTTTGCGCCAATTTCGCTCTTTTTCATTGCCAATTTAAGCCTCACGATTTCCAACCGTCCTATTATTCTGCATTCAACGTATAAGAAAATCATAGCAGCATTTTTTATTGGAATTTTAGTTTTTGTGTTTTCACCAAATAAAAGTAATGAAATGTTAATATTTACTTTTACTCCGTTGGCTTTTTCGATGACGATTTTCGTTGAAACGCCGCAATCGAAAGCAAAAACAGAATTGTTTTTTTTAGCGGTGGTAGGGTGTAGTTTATTTGCGTTTTTCTCTCAATTATAATTTGCTTCCAAAGGCTAAATCTCCAGCATCTCCAAGCCCTGGAATAATATAATTTTTCTCATTTAGCCTCTCATCGATAGAAGCAATCCAAAGGTGACAATAATCCGGCAATTGCGATTCTAAGTATTTAATCCCTTCAGGTGCAGCAATAACCACAGCCAAATGAATTTCTTTCGGAGCGCCTTTTGAAATCAATTTATTGAATACCGCAACGATAGATTGTCCGGTTGCCAACATGGGATCTACCAGAATTAAATTGCCGCCATTGATATCAGAAATAGCTTCGTATTCTACTTTTATTTCAAAATCGTTGTCGTTATTAGGATGAAATCTATAGGCAGAAATAAATCCGTTTTCTGCACCATCAAAATAATTCAAAAAGCCATTGTGTAAAGTTAAACCCGCCCTTAATATAGAACAGATGATTATTTTATCCTTAATTTCGGACGATTTTTTAGAGCCCAACGGAGTAGTAATTTCCCGATTTTCAAAGTGCAATTCTTTGCTCATTTCATAGGCCATAATTTCTCCAATACGTTCAATGTTTCTTCTAAAACGGAGTCGGTCTTTTTGAATATCTAGATCTCTAATTTCCCCTAGAAAATGATTTAAAACGCTATTTTTTTCAGATAAATGATGAATTTTCATAAAATTGGGATTAATATTTCAACGTTAAAAGTATAAAAAGTATCTTTGCCTTTTAAATAACAAAGATATGTTTTCAAAATTAGCTTATTCTGTATTTGAACAAAGCATTCAAGATTATCATCAATTTGATAATGTAGACCAACCAATTAATAACCCTTTCCCAAAAGAGCAATTCGAGCATTTATTGTATCATAAAAATTGGATTGATACAGTACAATGGCATTTTGAGGATATAATACGAGATCCTAATATTGACCCAGTTGCAGCGCTAACTTTAAAAAGAAGAATCGACGCTTCTAACCAAGAGCGCACGGATATGGTGGAATATATTGACAGTTATTTTTTACAAAAATACAGCCACGTTTCTGTAAAATCTGAGGCAAAAATCAATTCAGAAAGCCCCGCTTGGGCATTTGACAGATTGTCCATTTTAGCGCTGAAAATTTATCATATGAATGAAGAAGCAACCCGAGAAGAAGCCTCTGCTGAACATCGTCAAAAATGTCAAGATAAATTAAACGTGCTTTTAGATCAAAGAACGGATCTTTCAACTGCAATTGAGGAATTACTTCTTGACTTTGAAAATGGAGATAAATTCATGAAAGTGTACAAGCAAATGAAAATGTACAATGACGATGATTTGAACCCGGTTTTGTATCAAAATAAAAAATAATTGACACCTTAAATTGTCAAAACCCATTCAACATATAGCCGTCATGAGACTCTCCGCAATGGGAGACGTTGCCATGATAGTTCCTCTTTTAAGGGCTTTCAACCAGAAATATCCTACTGTTAAAATCACCGTAATTTCAACTCCTTTTTTCCAGCCTTTATTTAATGATATTCCAAACGTTCACTTTTTGCCATTTGATAAAGATGGAAAGCATAAGGGATTTCTGGGTTTGTTCCGATTGTTCTTGGATTTAAGAAAATGTAATATTGATGCTTTTGCCGATTTGCATAATGTTCTACGTATAAAAGTATTCAGAATACTGCTTGCAATTACCGGAAAAAAAATAGCGTTCACCCACAAGGGAAGATCCGAAAAGAAAGAAGTTACTCGTGCTGTAAATAAAATTTTTAGACCGCTTCCCACAGTTTTTGAAAGACATGCAAAAGTGTTTTCAGCACTCGGTTTCCCAATCAATTTATCAAATCCTACTTTTCCTGAGAAATCGATATTATCGTCAGATATTTTATCCGTTGTAGGAGAAAAAAATCAAAAATGGATTGGTATCGCGCCATTTGCTCACCACGATTCTAAAGTGTATCCTTTGGATTTAATGGAAAAAGTAATCAATCAATTAGCAGAAAATCCAACTCATAAAATTCTGCTTTTTGGGGGTGGTAAAAAAGAAATTGAAGCATTACAATCACTTTGTAAATTTCACAATAACGTGATTTCTGTAGCAGGTAAATTGAAGTTTAATCAAGAAATTCAACTCATCAGTAATTTAGACGTGATGTTATCTATGGATTCCGGAAACGGACATATTGCTGCTATTTTAGGAGTAAAAACCATCACGCTTTGGGGCGCAACGCATCCATATTTAGGATTTTCACCGTTCCATCAACCAGAAGAAAATAGCGTGGCTTCCGATAGAAATTTGTACCCAAAACTACCGACATCCGTTTATGGAAATAAAAAAGTAGAAGGTTATGAAGACGCCATGCGCACGATTTTACCGGAACAAGTAGTTGAAAAAGTGGCGCAATAACAATTGCAGGGTTTAAAATCTTAAAACATCAAATCATTAAACGCCGTCGAAATCAACGAAAATTGTATCCGACGTTGGATGCGCTTGACACGTTAAAACCAATCCTTCGGCCAATTCTTTATCGGTAAGAATAGAATTTTTCTTCATTTCAGCAGTTCCCACAGTCACTCTCGCCATGCAGCTACTGCAAATTCCACCTTGGCAAGAATACGGAGCATCAATCCCTTGTTTTAATGCTGCTTCCAAAATAGTTTGCTTTTGCGACATTTCGAAAATCGTTTCTTCGTCGTCTACTAAAATGGTGATTTTAGTATGTCCACCTAGCGATTCTTGGATTTTATTTTCAGAAGTAGAACTAGTAAAAAGTTCGAATTTTATATTTTTTTCAGGAACATTTTGCTCTTTTAAAACGGCCGAAACCGTGTTGATCATTTCTTCCGGTCCGCACAAATAGAATTTATCAAAGGTCAATTCTTTGTGTTTGTTGTTTAAGACAAAATTCACCGTCGATTTTTCAATTCTACCAAAAAGTTCGTTTTCAACTTTCGCTTGCGTATAAGAATAATGCACAAAAAAGCGTCCAACATAGTGTGATTGCAAATCGTGTAATTCTTGATGAAAAATAGTGTCTTCAGGCGATTTATTTCCGTAAACCAATACAAAAGTACTTTTTGGTTCGCTAGTTAAAACGCTTTTAGCAATCGACATAATTGGGGTGATTCCGCTACCAGCTGCAAAAGCCGCGTAATTTCGTTGGCGATCGTGTTGCGGTTCAAAGGTAAATTTTCCTTCCGGACTTCCCACTTCAAGAAGGTCTCCCGCTTTTAATTTTGCATTAGCAAACTGTGAAAACAATCCGTTTTTAACTGCTTTCACTGAAATTCTCAATTCGCCACTTTCCGGAGAAGAACAGATAGAATAGGCACGACGAATTTCTTCCCCGTCTAAAGTTAATTTCAAGTTGAGGTATTGTCCAGCAACGAATTGATAGTTGGATTGTAATTCAGATGGAACATTAAAAAGGATGGAAACG
>CALPMA020000010.1 GCA_943324545.2 Chitinophaga pinensis | reverse complement strand
TTTTTAAAAGATTTTCGCTTTTAATTATAGGCGTTTCTTAAATACTTGATAGTGATACTGTTGTTCCCAATAGGGTCGGCAAAGATAAAAACTTTTTTATGCCAAGCAAAAAAAATAGCCTTTTAAATCAAAAAAAAATAACCCGGGGTGCAACGAAAGACCCGAAGGATGAAAAACTTAGTTTTACAAAGCAAAAAGAGCGACTGAAAAAGCGCCTTTTTGCGCTAAGTAAAACTCGTTTTTAAAACAAGGGCTTGGAGGGGAAAGCAGGGAAGGGCTGAAAAAAAAGCTGCAAAAAGAGGCAGCTTAGTCACTAATAAAATTATTATTCTTTTTCGTATCGTTCCATTTCGCGATCGTAAAATTCATTGGCTTGAACGATCAAACCTTCCATTTCAGCATTGAGTTCTGCTTCGTCAAGGTCTTCAGGTTCTTCCATAAATTCCACCTCATCGTCATTTAAATTGATAATAAATCTTGGGTAATCAAGGTGAATAACGAAAATATCGTCTGGAAAATCGGTATTGTCGCCAAGTAAAAATTTAGGTAGTTCCATGTTTTGTTCTTTGCTATTATTTATCTGATAAAATAACTGGTGCACTTCCCTTTCCATTCATAAAAATAATTTTTGAATTTGGAGATGCAGCCAATTCTTTTTGGGCTTTAATTTGTTCGTATTGCAATTGCTTATCGGTTAATCCAAGTGAAATAATTCTTTGATAGTCAGCAATACCTTGCGCTTCTACTCTTTTACGTTCGGCTTCCTGCTTTTCTTTTTGAAGTACAAAAGTCATTTTTTGAGCATCTTGTTCGGCATTAATTTTACTTTCTATCGACAATTTTACAGAAGCTGGAAGGTTGATATTTCTGATTAAAAGTTGCTCTAAAACAAGCCCTCTGGTTTTGAAGTCATCTTCTATACTTTTATAAATTCGTTGTTGAAATTCGTTTCTTTTAGTGGAATATAATGCTACTGCATCATAATAAACAGCATTGTCACGAATACGGGTTCTAGTTACGGGACGCACGATTTTATCGATATAATCGACCCCAATTTGTTTAAATATTTTTGGTGATTCGTTTGGTGAAACACGATATAAAACAGTTAAATCGATTATTACTTCCAGACCGTCGTTGGATAACACTCGGATTGCATCGTCTCCTTCTTTCGCTCCCTCTTCGTGTATTGCCGACATGGTATAATTTTGAGTTTGTATGTCGAAATCAGTGATATCCAAAAGTGGATTGATCACGTGCAGACCACTTTCTAATATATCGGGTTGAACGTTTCCATATAGCGATTGAACTCCTACTTTTCCGGCATCAATTTGCTTAAACATAGAAGACATTAATCCAATTACTATAGCTATCACTGCTCCAACTTTGAAAGGGCGCGCAAATTTAGAGAGTGTTGTATTATTTGAAAATGATGCTCCAATTAAAAATAAAATAACCCCAATAATTACTGTAAATAGTACCATTATATAAAAATTTAATTAATTGATTTTAATAGTTGTTGTTTTGTCAATTTGTGAAAGCGAAGATACAAAAATAATGCTGCCGTTGACAATCCTGCTAAAAGTCCGATCCAAACTCCAACTGCTTTTAGTTCGGTGTATTTTCCGAGGAAAAAAGAAATTGGAAAACCAACCACCCAATAAGCAACGAAGGTAATATACATTGGAACTTTAACATCTTGCAACCCTCTTAAAGCACCGAGAACTACTACTTGAATTCCATCTGAAATTTGAAAAACCGCTGCTACTAAAAGTAGTTTTGAGGCAATAATTATTACTTCTTTATTTTCAATAGCTTGATTTACATTCTCCATATTTAGGAACAAATGCGGTAAAAAGTTATGCAAAACAACAAATAGGAGTCCGAAGAAAGTTTCTAATATAATTGCAAGTAGAAATACCGATCTTGCTACTATGATTAAATTTTTATAATCCATTAAACCTTTATTGTTTCCAACTCGAATTGTTGCTGCAACACTTAATCCCATTGCAAACATGAATGTTGTTGTGGCTAAAGTAAGTGCAATTTGATTGGCGGCTTGACTTGTTTTTCCAATTGAACCGCAAAGCCATATTGCAGCTGTGAAAAGTGCTACTTCAAATAACATCTGCATAGCGGAAGGAATTCCAAGATTTGCAATTTTTTTAAGCATTGTTTTTTTTATTTCACGGAAACTAAAATTCTTGAAATAGGGATTTAACTGAGCGTTGTTTTTCATTATATAATGCATGAAAACGACCATTAATATTCTAGAGATTACTGTTCCAAGAGCAGCACCAATAATTCCTAATTTTGGAAAAATCCAAATACCATAGATCAACATGTAATTGATAATTACATGGATTATATTGGCCATAAAAATGGCATACATAGAGTATTTAGTTCTTGATAATCCGTCAGCAAATTGCTTGTAGCCTTGAAAAATGATTACAGGAATTAATGAAAAAGCTACCCAATCAATATACGGACTTGCTAGATCAATAACTTCTTTAGGCTGGTGCATAATGTACATTATTGGCTTAGCCAAAACAATTAACGCAAAAATAAAAACTCCTAAAATAATACACGAAAGTAAACCGTGATGAAAAACAGAACGTATTTTTTTGTCGTCTTTTTCGGCATCAGCTTCGGAAACTAAAGGGGTTATTGCTGTAGAAAAACCTATTCCAAGAGACATTCCAATGAATACAAAACTACCTCCTAGAGAAACTGCGGCCAATTCAGTTGAACCTAAATTTCCCACCATTATATTATCTACAATTGAAATTAGAGTATGACCTAACATTCCTAAAATTACTGGATAGGCCAATTTAATATTGTAGGAAAACTCTTTTGTGTATTGTGAAAATTTCAATTTATTTAATTTTCAGCAAAAGTAACTAGATATTAGATATTATTTATCCTGAAATATTAAAATAAATTAAATTTTACTACTTTTGTTTAACTAAAATACAAATAACTATGATAAAAAAATTACTGTTTTTAGCATTACTGAATAGTTTTACTTTGTGTTCTCAAATTATTTTTGACGACAACTTTTCTAGCTACACAGCTGGACAGCCATTGAGTGGACAAGGAACATGGACTAATAATTCCTCTCTAAATGGTGGTTTAGGAGCCTGTAGTGGTTTTGGATGCATAAGTTCATCAATTGTTAACACTGGTATTTCCTATCCTAATTATGGAACGGCTACAAAATCATTATCTATTTCAAGTAACCAAGATGCTGTAGGTACAACGTTTACTAGTGTTTCTAGCGGATCCATCTACTTGAGCTTTGTTGTTAATTTTTCTTCGGCAGTAAATGATCCTGGAAGCTCAGCGTCTCAAGATTTTTTTAGAGTTATGAGTTCCGGAAATTATAATACTGCATTTAGAATTGGAGCCTATAATTCAGGCGGTGGGTTTGTAATTTTTATGCAAAAAGGTTCTGGAGCTAAAGTATACAGTTCAGCGATATCATACAATCAGAATCACCTATTGGTAATGAAATACACCTTTAATCCGGGTACAAATGACGATGTTGTAAGTTTATATGTTGATCCAAATTTGGCATCATCAGAACCAACTACTACAATTCAAACCTCTGATGGAGGGGCTGGAACAACAGATTATATAAATGCTATAGATAGAATGAACTTTAGAGCTAATTATTCTACCATACCAACCGGAGTGCTTGGACTAGTTAAAGGTTCAAAATCATGGAGTAATTTGACTTTAGAAACATCAAATTTAGAGTTTAATTGTAATTTTATTGTGAATGCAAAAGAGGCAAAAAATGGAATTATAGCAATTAATTCAAATAAAAATATAGGATCTGTAAAATTCAAAATTTATAACATTCAAGGTAAATTACTTGAAAATAAGACAATTTCACTAACGAACTCAATAAATGAAATTATGATCAATAACATTAGTTCATCGGGGGTTTATCTAGTTGAAATTATTTCTGATTCAGAAACTAAATTTATACAGAAAGTACTTGTTAATTAATTTCTTTAAACAAAAAAATCCTGCAATAGCAGGATTTTTTTGTTTAAATTCATATTATTTTTCGATTTCTCGTAACGATTCTATTTTTTTATTTGCTAGGAAACCTGTGATATCCTCAAAATGTTCTTTCACTCGTTTATTACCAAATTCGAAAACTTTAGTCGCTAAACCATCGAGGAAATCTCTATCGTGCGAAACTAGAATTAAAGTACCGTCAAAATCACGAAGTGCATCTTTAATGATGTCTTTCGTTTTCATATCTAAGTGATTGGAAGGCTCATCAAGAATAAGGAGATTTACCGGTTCAAGCAATAATTTTATCATTGCCAAACGCGTTTTTTCTCCACCAGAAAGCACTTTTACTTTTTTGGTTACATCGTCACCGTGAAACATAAAAGCTCCCAAAATATCTTTAATTTTAGTTCGTACATCGCCAACAGCGATATTATCTATTGTTTCAAAAATGGTTGCATTTTCATCTAATAAAGCAGCTTGATTTTGGGCGAAGTAACCTATTTGAGCATTATGACCAATCTCAACGTTCCCGCTATTTATTTCAATTTGCTTCATAATGGCTTTAATCATCGTTGATTTACCTTCACCATTTTTACCAACAAATGCTACTTTCTGTCCTCGTTCTATTACCATATTTGCATTTTCAAAAACCACATGATCTCCATACGATTTTGATAATTCTTTGACGATAACCGGATATTGACCTGAACGAGCGGCAGGAGGAAATTTTAATTTTAAAGCCGAAGTATCTACTTCATCCACTTGAACAATTACAAGTTTTTCAAGCATTTTAACGCGAGATTGAACGGCATCTGTTTTAGAAAATGTTCCTTTGAATCTATCGATAAACGCTCTATTATCGGCAATCATTTTTTGTTGCTCGTCATAGGCTTTTTGTTGGTGAATTCTGCGGTCTTTTCTAAGCTCTAGGTAATGAGAATATTTGGCTTTATAGTCGTAAATCCTTCCCATTGTAACCTCAATCGTTCTGTTGGTAATATTATCAACAAAGGCTCTATCGTGAGAAATAACTACCACTGCTTTAGCAGAATTTATCAAGAAATCCTCTAGCCATTGAATACTTTCAATATCCATGTGATTAGTAGGCTCGTCTAATAAAATAAGATCAGGTTTTCTTAAAAGGATTTTTGCCAATTCGATTCTCATTCTCCAACCACCAGAAAATTCAGAAGTTTGGCGAGTAAAATCTTCGCGAAGAAATCCTAATCCGAATAATATTTTTTCAACCTCAGCTTCATAATTCACTTCTTCAATAGCATAGAATTTTTCACTAAGATCAGAAACTCTTTCAATCAATTTCATGTAATCGTCACTTTCATAATCGGTTCGGATCGTAAGTTGCTCGTTAATAGCATCAATTTCCGATTTCATAGAGAAAATTTCACCGAATGCTTTAGAAGCTTCTTCAACAACAGTAGCTCCGTCAGTAGTAAGTAAATGCTGAGGCAAATAGGCGATTACAGCTTCTTTTGGAGCAGAGATATTTCCAGTTGAGGGTTTGCTTTGGCCTGAAATTATTTTTAATAACGTAGATTTTCCAGCGCCATTTTTACCCATAAGGGCAATTTTATCATTTTCATTTATCGAGAAAGTGACGTCGCTAAAAAGGGTTGTTCCGCCAAATTGAACAGAAATATCATTGACTGTGATCATTTTATTTTTTTAGATTTTGAAGGCGCAAAGATAGATTAAAATCAGATATAGCCCATTTAAAAATCAAAGTCAAATTTAAATACTCATTCGAAACTCTTCAATAACAGGACTGGCTTTGCCAAAATCAACTTCTTGAATAAATAGCTCAACTGCTAAATCAGAATTTCCGAAACCAGCCAGTCTTGCCGATTGAATGTTATCTTTCTTTACTGTTGCTACTCCCACCGCTTCTATTTTTTCTTGAAGTGCTAAAGCCAATACTTCACTTCCTGAAAATATTTTAATTAATCCCATTATTGTATAAATTTAGAGTTTTGAACTGTTTTAGTAAAGGAAATGTTCTTTCGATTTATTTTTCCAGCCTGCTTGATTTTCGTACTTTACAAAATATACTTTTAAATCTGCTTGGTTTACATATCTCACAAAGTAGATTTTTTTATTAGACTGATTTTCATATTTTGTAAAAAACCACTTCCCATTATTTTGACCGGCTTGATTTTCATACTTCACTTTGTAAACTAATAAATCGGCTTGGTTTTCATAATTCACAACGAAGACTTTTACATCCGATTGATTTTCATAATTTACAGAAAATACCTTTTGAGCTTTGCAAATTGAAATGGAACTAAAAAATAAAATTAGAAACCAAAATACATTTTTCATGATCAATTATTTATAAATTAATTTGATAAAAATTCTTCAAAATCAAAATCAAATTCTTTGTTATTATTGAACCACAATTGCCCTTTTGAAACTTCCAATTGGCACTCAAAATTATTAGTATATAATGCTCCCGTACCGAGTCCTTGAGGCATACTATTTTGTTTTAAAAAGGTCCATTGTGCAATTGCATTTAATCCAATATTACTTTCTAAAGCAGAAGTAATCCACCACTTAATATTGTATTTTTCAGCCAATAAAATCCACTCGTTTGTACCACGAAACCCACCAACAAAACTAGGTTTTAAAATGATGTATTGAGGCCTAATTTTTACTACCAATTGTTCCTTTTCTTTAATTGAAAATACTCCAATTAGTTCTTCGTCTAAAGCAATCGGAATAGGGCTCATTTTACACAACTCTGACATACTGTCAGTATTATTTTTTTGTATTGGTTGTTCAATACTATGTAATTTAAAACCAGATAATTGATTTAATTTATTTAAAGCTTCAGTTTTATAAAAAGCACCGTTAGCATCTACCCTTATTTCAATTTGTTCGGGTGTAAAATTTTGTCTAATATGATACAATAATTTTAATTCTTCATCAAAATCAATGGCTCCGATTTTAAGTTTTAGACAATGAAAACCTTCCGCTAATTTTTCTTCGATTTGTTGCTTCATAAAAGCTTCATTTCCCATCCAAATTAAGCCGTTTATCGGAATAGAATTTAGGCCCTTTGTAAAAGAAGAGGGGAACAGTAAAAAAGGGTTTTCACTAGCCAAAGATAGGAATGCCATTTCGACTCCAAATTGTATAGAAGGAAACTCAATTAACGCTTCCCAAAGTTGATCATTTCCTAGATGAATATTCGCGCAAGTCCAGGCTAATTTTTCCTCATAATCGGGACGATCATCGCAACTCAAACCACGAAGAATTCCACACTCCCCTATTCCTTTTTTTTGATCTTTTTGTATGATTATAAACCACGTTTCTTTATGCGTCATCACCCCACGAGAAGTTCCCGAGGGTTGCTTAAAATCTAAAATGTATTTGTGGTAAGACGCTTTCAAATTTCGATTGAATTATAATTCTATACTATCACCTATATTCAAAAGCATTAGATCTTTACCTTTATCGAAAAATTGCTTAATTGCTTGGTCTTTATTTATTTCAATATACGCAAATGTATCGTAATGGTATCCTAGAATTTTATCGCATTCTAGAAAATCAGAGGCTAAAATTGCATCTTCAACATCCATAGTAAAATTATTACCAATTGGCAGAATTGCTAAATCCAATTTGGTTCGCATTGGAATGAGTTTCATATCTATGGTAAGCGCTGTATCTCCAGCTATATAGATGTTTTTTCTTTCCCCTTCAATCACAAAACCTCCAGGATTTCCTCCATAAGTCCCATCAGGGAAAGAACTAGAATGAATCGCATTTACATATTTTAAATTACCAAATTCAAAATTCCAGCTTCCGCCGTGATTCATAGGATGTGATTGAAACCCTTTTTTGGAGTAGTAATTAGCGATTTCGGCATTAGAAACAATTACTGCATTAGTTCTTCTTGCTATTGCCTCAACGTCTAAAATATGGTCTTGGTGAGCGTGAGTTAACAGAATGTAATCGGCTTCCAAATAGTTTATATCAATATGAGAAGCCTTTGAATTACCCGAAATAAAGGGATCAACAATGATGTTTACATCAGTAATAGTAATCCCCAAAGAGGCATGTCCGTAAAAAGTAATTTTCATTTTTTAAATTAATTAAAATATTATCTACCGCCTAGAAATAGGTTCACAAATAAATCTTGAAAAAAGAAAATCAAACTCAGTGAGAATAAAACTGATAAAGCAAACGTACTCAAAGCCACTTTTTTTAATTCAGGGTCTAATTCTTTTGGATTTATATTGGTGTAAACCGTTTTTAAGTGTTTTATAAGCGGGAAAAAAGCAATTACATAAATATATTGATCAAAAGTAAAATCTTTAAAATAGGAGAAAGCTAATGTTAAAATCATTGATGAAATGATTAAAAAGTAATGGTATACTTTTGCATTACTAGCTCCCATTTTTACAACAATAGTATTTTTATTCGACTTTCTATCCGATTCTTCGTCCCTCATATTATTCAAATTAAGAACGGCCACACTTAAAAACCCTATTGAAGTTGCGGGTAATAGTAACAACCAATCCATTTCTTTAGCAAACATAAAATAGATCCCTAAAGTACTAACCAGGCCAAAGAAAATAAATACAAATAAATCTCCGAAACCTCTATATCCATAAGCTGATTTACCAACTGTATAACGAATTGCAGAAGCAATAGCTAGAATCCCAAGAAGTAAATAAATAAACGAAAAAAGCAAATTGTGATCTTTAAATGCAACATAAATAAGGGCAATTGCAGAAAGCAGCGTTAATAAAGAAGTGATTATTAAAGCGTTTTTCATCTGCTGGGGAGTAATTACACCGCTTTGAATCGCTCGCTTTGGACCAACCCGATCTTCATTATCGGTTCCTTTGATTCCATCTCCGTAGTCATTAGCAAAATTGGATAATATTTGAAATCCTAAAGTGGTTAATAACGCTAAAATTACGATGCTCCAATTAAATAGAGCTTGCGACATGGCGTAAAAACTACCTACAATTATTCCAGAGACCGATAATGGTAAAGTTCTTAAGCGTGCAGCTTGAATCCAGTGTTTCATTAATATTATATTGATTTTGATAAATTAACTTACAATTTTAACCCTATTAGGGCAACCATTTTTTCTCGAAATTTGGTTTTCTTTTTTCAAGGAAAGCGTTTCTACCTTCTTTAGCCTCTTCGGTCATATAGGCTAGTCTTGTAGCTTCACCGGCAAATACTTGCTGACCAACCATTCCGTCATCGGTAAGGTTCATTGCAAATTTGAGCATTTTTATAGAAGTTGGCGATTTTTGTAGAATTTCCTGCGCCCATTCATAAGCGGTAGCTTCTAACTCATTGTGAGGAATTACAGCATTTACCATTCCCATATCCATTGCTTCTTGTGCAGAGTAATTACGTCCTAAAAAGAAAATTTCACGTGCTTTTTTCTGACCAACCATTTTAGCCAAATAAGCCGATCCATATCCGCCATCAAAGCTAGTTACATCGGCATCCGTTTGTTTGAAAATAGCGTGTTCTTTACTCGCTAAAGTCATATCGCAAACTACGTGAAGGCTATGTCCGCCCCCAACTGCCCATCCTGGAACAACTGCAATTACGACTTTAGGCATGAAGCGAATTAGTCGTTGTACTTCTAAAATATTTAATCGGTGTTGACCATCATCCCCCACGTATCCCTGGTGTCCACGAGCATTTTGATCCCCACCGCTGCAAAAAGAGAAAATCCCATCTTTACTTGAAGGTCCTTCAGCAGAAAGTAAAACTACACCAATAGACGTGTCTTCCTGAGCATCATAAAAAGCTTGATACAATTCAGAAGTTGTTTTTGGTCGGAATGCATTTCTCACATCAGGGCGATTGAAGGCAATTCTGGCAACACCATTGCTTTTTTTATAAGTTATATCTTCAAATTCTTTTGCTATTTTCCAGTCTATTTTATCCATGATTGAAAGTATTTTGTGTAAAATTAAGGCATTTTTTACTTTTTATTGCATGTTGTATAAATAATAATTTAGAGCCATTATTTTTTAAAAATTGAATCAAAAAAAAGAGGCTAAAAAGCCTCTTTTATATATTAAAATACAACTATTTATTCCACTTCAAAAGTTTGAGTTACACTAGTTGAAGCATCTCTTGAATTTAATGTATTCCCTGCTGAGTCAACAACAAATGCTGCGAAATGTATATTAGAAGCTTGAGCGTTACCCAAATTGTAATTAAATGTTCTAGTATAAACACCATTTACAGTAGTAGCACCAGTGATATCATCACCTAAAATACTTGAAGTCAAAAATGCTCTTAATACATCTTTATGATTAAAACCTACAATTGGGTTTACCCCTCCATAAAAGCTTGTTGAGTTAGTTTGATTGTAAAGTAAATTATCTTCTAAAGCATATACAACTAATTTAAGACCTGAGAAGTTTTTTCCAAATTTCACATTAACTTGAACCGAAGCTGTACTTCCAGAAACTGAATTGGTCATTGCTAATCCAATTCTTGGATTTGTTCCAGAAGTTAAATTAACTGCTTGAGTAACATTATTATTTTCTGGATACGTCCAATCTGTTTTTCTATTTAACATTCCAGTTGGATATCCAGTAAGTCCAATCATATTTTCTAACACAGAAGCTGCGCTAAAATTATAAGGATCATTTCCTCTGTGAATTGCTACAACAACAGCGTCTGATGTTTGTAAACGAACTTGACTAATTGCATAAGACACACGAGGACAAAATTGACACCAAGTACCTGTGTAATCTTCAATTAATACTCTTTTATTAAAGTTAATTCCTTGTATTACAGGAATTTGAATTGTTGGAGAGGTTATAGAAACTGTACTAGAAACTTGATATACAGCATAAACTGAAAGTGTTCCTGCAGCAGTTGTTGTATGAAAATCATTAACAATTGGGGAAGCATTAACATAAATGACAGCTGTAGAAGTTATGTTAGCATTATTATTGTCTCTAACAGTAAATTGAATGTTATCTCCTACATAAGCTTCTGTTGGATTGGCAGTAATTGAAATTGATTGTATTGATGAACCTCCTGAATTTTTATCTTCTTTACTACAAGAAAGAAATAATCCGAATGTTAAAAGAGCAAATAATAAATGTAATTTTTTCATAATTTAAGGATCTAATAGTAATTAATATTACAAATAAACTAATTTATTTTAAATAAATGTAATTTTTATTCTTTATTTGCATAGACATAATTCGAAATTAAGACAAAAATCATGAATAAAACTCTTTTAGTATTTTTTACTTTAATCAATTTCTTTGTTTACTCTCAACAACAGCTTCCAAATATCAAACTTAAAGATTTAAAAGGAGAATTAGTAAATACTAATTTAGATTTTCAGAAAAAGGATGTTCTTTATGTTTATTCATTTTGGGCTACTTGGTGCGCTCCTTGCGTTCAGGAATTGGATGCAATTAGTGAAGTTTATGGGGATTGGAAACAAAAAATAAACATTGAAGTAATTGCTGTTTCTGTAGATGATTCAAGAACTGAAAAACGCATAAAACCAATGGTTAATGGTAAAGGTTGGGAATACATTATTCTACTTGATACTAATCAAGAATTCAAAAGAAGTTTATCAATTGCAAATGTTCCATATACTGTTGTGGTAAAAAACAATAAAATTATTTATGTTCAAAATGGTCATTCACCGGGAGGTGAAACTGAGTTTTTTGAAAAATTAAAAAGTTTATAAACATGAAAAAGTATCTGTTTTTAATTACTATTTGTAGTTCATTATCACTATTTTCTCAAACCACAACTAAGGAGAAAAAGACTAAAGGCAGGTTATATGGAGGTTTAGAATCCAATTCCCAATGGTATCTAAATGACGTAGAAAGAGGCATTAATCACCCTGAACAACCTTTTAGATCAAATAATTATCTATTATTAAATTACAATTATGGCAAATGGACTACAGGAATTCAAGGGGAGTCTTACGCACCAAAACCACTTTTGAATTTCAATCCTAAATATGAAAAAACTAATTTAGGGGCCTATTATTTAAATTATAAAACTGAAAAAGTAGACGTTACTGCAGGTTATTTTTACGAACAATTTGGAAGCGGGCTATTATTAAGAAGCTGGGAAGACCGTTCGTTAGGAATTAACAATGCTATTCGTGGAGGAAAAATTGTATATAGCCCATTAGAAAATCTAACATTTACTGGATTATATGGAAATCAACGTACCGGATTTGATATTGCCAAAGGAACTATTTACGGTTTTAACTCTGACATCAATCTATCTGGAATTTTAAAAATGGAAAGTTCGGATTTATCAGTTGGATTCTCCTACGTTGGTAGGAATGAAAAAACAACTATTGAAAATCCAAATTTTAAAGAACTTACTAATTCGTTTTCGGGGAGATTTAACTATAATCACGAAGCTTTTTATATAAGCTCTGAGTACAATTTCAAAACAGATGATGCAATACAGTATCCTTTAAACGTTAGCAATATTTTTATAAAGCCAGGAAGTGCATTACTTACCAATTTTGGATATTCAAAAAAGGGTATTGGTTTAGACGTATCACTCAGAAGGATTGAAAATATGAATTTTCTATCTGAAAGAAATCCTGAAGTCTTTTCTCCAGAACAAACTAGTTTGGCTTATAATGACAGAATGATGAATTTTGTTCCAAGCTTAACCAAACAACATCATTCTAACTTAGCGAATATATATGTATTTCAGGCTCAAAAAAGCGTTAGCATTGTATCAGATAATGGAATTGCTAAAGCTGGAGAAATTGGTGGGCAAATTGATTTTTTCTATGAATTCAAGAAAGGCTCAATTATTGGAGGAAAATACGGAACAAAAATCGCCTTAAATGCTTCCAATTGGTTTAACCTAAATGGTGATTATACTATTTATCCACCTGATTATAAAACTGACTTTTTTTCAACTGGCGAAAAATATTTTTCGGATTACAATCTTGAAATTTCAAAAAAATTCAATCCAAATTTACAGGGAAGTATAGTATTTATTAATCAATATTACAATCACCGATTAATAGCTGCATCATTAAATATTCAAATAAATTCATTTATTATAGCACCAGAAATATCTTATAAATTAACGCAAACAAAATCTTTTAGAATTGCAGCAGAACATATGTGGGCTGATTCTGACAGAAAAAATTGGGCTGCTTTAATGGTAGAATACAATCATAATTTAAACTGGTCATTTTACGTTTCGGATATGTACAATTATGGATTTGATAAAAATTCCAATTTAATAGATGATGTTAGTGATCATTTTAAAATTCACTTTTACAATTTAGGAACTGCCTATACCAAAGGAAGCTCAAGAATAGCATTGAGTTACGGAAGACAACGTGGTGGTTTAGTTTGCGCAGGAGGTATTTGCCGATTTGTTCCTCCTAGCAGTGGTGTTACTTTATCTCTAACAAAATCTTTCTAATTTGAAAACGTTTATTTCTTCAAAAAGTATATTTAATTGCTCCATATTATGGATAATAGCTATTGGGCTACTAATAATACTATTTATTGAAAAACCGGAAGCCAAAGCTCCACCAATTTATATTTTTAATACAATTATTATTGGAATTATTTCAATGTTAATTTGGATTTTGTTAGATACAAAGTACAGTATCAAAGAGGAAATCTTGTATTTTTATTCAGGACCTTTTCGAGGGAAAATTAATATTAATACCATCCGAAAAATAGAGCGTCATTCAGGATTAATTGTTCCTGTAACTTATAAACCTGCTTTAAATACCAATGGACTAATAATTCATTACAATAGCTTTGATGACATTTACATTTCACCCAATCAAGAAGCTATTTTTCTTGAAGAATTAATTAAAATCAATCCAAATATTAAAGTTGTTTAATTTGATTACTTCCTTTATTATTCTTTGACTAAATAAATTCCGTCTTCCTTAATTTCAATTACTTTTTCTCGGTAAAGCGCTCCAATTGCTTTTTTAAAGGTTTTTTTACTCATTTTCAAAACCGATTTAATGTCCTCAGGATGAGAATTATCAGTCAATCTTAAAAAACCTCTACTGGCTTTTAATTCTTCTAAAATTAATTGAGCATTCGGTTCTATACTTTGATACCCCTGGATTTGCAGCGCTACATCTATTTTATTGTCGGGACGAATTGTTTTCACGTACCCACGAAGTCTGTCACCAGTTCGAATTGCATCGTCATAAACTTCATCTTTATAAATCAATCCTTTGTGTTGCTCGTTTATAATTACGTTAATCCCAATTTCTGTAATATGAGATACAATTAGATCTACTTCTTCGCCCTTTTCTACTGTTAAATGATCATTGTTCAAAAATTGATTGGTTTTACTTGAGGCTACCAATCGATTTGTTTTTTCGTCCATATAAAGGTAAACCAAATACCGTTTTCCTTTTTCCATTGGACGAGCCTGTTCTTTAAAAGGAACAAGTATGTCTTTTTCCATTCCCCAATCCATGAAAGCGCCAATTTGGTTTACATAATTAACTCGTAAAAGTGCAAATTCATTTAAAAGAATATAAGGTTCAAGTGTTGTGGATACTGGTCGTTCTTCATGATCTAAATAAACAAAAACTGTTAATTCATCCCCAATTTCAAAATTATTGGGTACATATTTATTGGGTAAAAGAATATCGTTTTTCCCTTCGGGATCTTCTTGAGGATTTCCCAAAAATAAACCAACTTTAGTATCTCTTAATATGGTGAGCGTATTGTATTTTCCTATTTCAATCATTATTCTACTTTTCTAATGGACAAAGGTACAAAATTGAAAGCTATAGAAATAGTTTTATAGTTTTGGATTTATAAGTGTCTTTTATTTTTGTAACCAAAATTGATTATGAATAATTTGTATATTTGACTACTTACGAATTAATTTTATAGTAAAAAACAAAAAAAATGAAACCAACTTATATTCTAAATTTCCTAATGTTGCTTTTTACAGTTTCTGCCGCTATTGGTCAAATAGCAGTGGATGATCCCGAAATAAGAAAAATGATTTCCGAAGTTAAATCGGAGAATATGGAAGCAACGGTAAAAAAATTAGTTTCGTTTGGAACTCGACATACTTTAAGTGACACCAAAAGTTCCACACGAGGAATTGGAGCAGCACAACGTTGGGTAAAATCAGAATTTGACAATTATGCTTTAGCTTCCAATGGAAGATTGACTTCAGTTATTGATTATTTCACTATAAAAGCTGATGGGAAACGAATTAAAAACGACAGCCAGCTAGGTAATGTAATGGCCACTTTAAAAGGAACTGAAGTGACTGACGATAGGGTTTTAATAATTAGTGGACACTTAGACTCTAGAGCTACTGATGTTATGGACAGTTCAATTGATGCGCCGGGAGCCAATGATGATGGATCGGGAGTTGCAGCTATGATGGAGTTGGCGAGAATAATGTGTAAAAGAGAATTTCCATTTACTATAATTTTTGTTGCTGTGGTAGGCGAAGAACAAGGGTTGTATGGCGCAAAATATTTAGCCGATAAAGCAAAGGAACAAAAATGGAATGTAATTGCTATGATTAACAATGATATGATCGGAAACAGCTTGTCTAGTGGCACACAATTAAGAGACAACAGACAAGTTCGCGTATTTAGTGAAACCATTCCTTACCTAGAAACTGAAGCTGAAGCTAAAATCAGAAAATCAACCAATCGAGACAACGATAGCCCTTCAAGACAATTAGCACGTTACATTAAAACAGTAACTAATCAATATGTTGAACAATTAGATATAAAATTAGTCTATCGAAACGATCGTTTTTTACGTGGGGGCGATCATACTCCTTTTAGTCAAAATGGATTTACTGCAATTAGGTTTTGTGAAATGAACGAAAATTTTGACCACCAACACCAAACGGTTAGAAAAGAAAACAATACTCAATATGGAGATCTTCCAGAATTTATGGATTTTGAATACCTAAGAAAAGTGGCTTGTTCTAACTTAGCTACGTTGAGTAACTTAGCGTGGTCGCCAAGAGCGCCTTTGAATATTAGAATTGAAGTAAAAGACCTGACTAATTTCAGTACTTTAGTTTGGAATAAACCTGAAGGAAAATCAATTTATGGTTACAACATTTTAATTAGAGAAACTTCATCTCCAATTTGGGAAAAATCAATTTTTGTAACAGATACTAATGCAGAAATTCCCTATTCAAAAGATAATTATTTCTTTGCCGTTCAATCAATAGATGAATTAGGACATGCTAGTTTACCTGTTTTCCCAATACCAATTCGTTAAGCACTTTTGTTATTCCAACTCTTTAAAAAACTGTAATAACACTTTATCGTTTTCACGAGTTGGTGTAAAAACTTCTAAAATAGAGGGCTTATTATTATTAGAATAAAGAGTCTTAATTCCAGCTTCTAAGCTAAGTTCATCACTTGCGATTGCATAATCAAAATCGTACATATTGGCTAGCTTTTCAGCCGTTAAACAATGTGAAGTTTCAAAAAAAGTATTGAAAACTGGAGTTTCATCATGTCCAGGTAAAATTCTGAAAATTCCTCCTCCTCCATTATTAATTAAAATAATCTTGAAGTTTTTAGGAATATAACTATTCCACAATCCATTAGAATCATATAAAAAACTAATATCGCCAGTAATTAATATGGTTTCTTTATTATTGGCAACTGATGCACCAATTGCTGTTGAAGTGCTTCCATCAATTCCGCTAGTTCCTCGATTACAAAAAACTTCAATTGAAGGATGAATATCAATTAATTGTGCGTAACGGATAGCAGAACTGTTACCAATTTGCAAATGAGAATTTATAGGTAAACATTGAATTATTTTTTCAAAAACTTTAAAATCAGTAAAAGGGACTCTAGTTAAATAAGCTGCTGTTTTTACTTTTCGAAGCTGGTTTATTCCTTCAAAATGAGCATAATAATTACTTTCAATAGGTTTTAATAATGGAATGAAATTATTAAAGAATTCATTTGGAGTAACCTGAAAATGCTCAGTTAAACAGCCATAGGTATTATATGCTCGTAGTGAATCTATGTGCCAATGGTGTTTTGGTTTGTATTTGCGTAAAGCCGCTTTAATTCTTTTGGAAACTACCATTCCTCCAAAAGTAACGAGTATTTGCGGTTGAAAAATCTCTAATTCGGACGGTGAAAATGGGGTAATTATACTATCGATGTTATTAATAAAACTAGGATGATGCAAATTAGATGTTGTTTCCGTCATCACCACAACTGAAGGATCAATGGCTAAAAAATCAATAATAGTAGCATCAATTGAATCTGGATCGTTGACCCCTACAAGTACTAATTTCTTTTTTGATGAATTCCAAATAGTTGCAAATTCATCCCAATTTGGCATTTCAACGGACGGAGTTACATTTGCAATAGCGGAAGTATTTACCTTAATTGAAAGTGCATTTACAGTTTCATACAACGGTTCTTCAAAAGGAGCATTAATATGAACCGGTCCTTTATTAATTATAGAACAATGAATAGCTTGGGTAATTTTTTGATCATTTTCAAATGAAGCTCCCTCAACTAAATTGGCATTGTATAGGCAATGATTTTGAAATACATTTTCTTGACGAATGGTTTGACCATCTCCAATATCAATTTTCTCTGAAGGGCGGTCGGCACTTATTACTACTAACGGAATTTGACTATAAAATGCCTCAGCAAAAGCAGGATAATAATTTAATAATGCAGATCCAGAAGTACATACTAAAGCTACCGGTTTTTTTGTTTGCTGTGCAATACCCAACGCAAAAAAAGCTGCACTTCTTTCATCAGCTATACTATAACACTTAAATTTTGGATTATTTACAAAACCTATAGTCAAAGGCGCATTTCTTGAACCAGGAGAAATTACAATATGGGTTACTCCTTGAGCGAGACAAATTTCGATGATACTTTGCGCTAAGGGTATTTTTGGATAGATCATTACTAGGTTCAAATTAGAATACAAAGGTACAAAGTTGTAAAGGTTTTTACTAGAAACTACAAATAGTTTTATTATTTTTGAGAAACAAATTTACCTAATGAAAGTTCAAATTAGATCCTTTGAAATTAAAGACATCCAAGCCATTTTAGATATTATTAATTATAACATTCTAAATTCAACGGCATTATACGATTATAAAATTCGAAATTTTGAAGATCAAAAAAAGATGTTAGAAGAAAAAATCAACAAAGGATTTCCGGTAATCGTTGCAGAATCCGATGGTAAGTTGGTTGGTTTTGGGATGTTTAGTGAATTTAGATTTCGGGAGGCTTATAAATTTACCGTTGAACATTCTGTTTATGTTTCCCCAGATGAAATGGGTAAAGGCTTTGGTAAATTGATCCTAACTGAATTGATTGATTTGGCGAAAGCTCAAGGGTTACATACGATGATAGGTGTAATTGATTCCGAAAACAAAAATAGTATTTCTTTTCACGAGCAATTTGGCTTTAAAACCGTTGGAATAATCAAGGAATCAGGATATAAATTTGATCGTTGGTTGGATTCTGTGTTTATGCAATTGCTATTGGAATAATTAATTTTCTATCCAGTTTGTTATTTTCTCATCATTTGGCTTAACACCGGACATATACACTTGTTCTAATTCTCCTTTTTCATTGATTAGGTATTTTTGAAAATTCCATTCTACTTTAGAATCTAGGACTCCATTTAATTTCTTTTGGGTTAGAAATTGATATAGAGGATGCATGTCTTTTCCTTTTACGGATATTTTGGCCATCATTGGGAAAGTTACTCCGTATTTACTTTGGCAGAAAGTAGCTATTTCAGCATTAGTTCCTGGTTCTTGCCAAAGAAAATTATTAGCTGGAAAACCTACGATAACAAAGTTCTTATTTTTATATTTATTATAAATAGCCTCTAATTGTTCGTATTGCGGTGTATAACCACACTTAGACGCTGTATTTACAATTAAGATTTTCTTACCCTTTAAAGAAGCAAAATCAAAAGTTTTACCTGATAAATCTTCTACTTTAAATTGGTAGATTGAGGTGTTGTTTTGTGCTGTCATTATAAATGAGGTAAGAGTTAAAAATACAAATAATAGTAAATTCTTTTTCATGATTTTTTTTTATAAAGTTACTTATTAATTTTTAAACCCAAAGACACCATCAAATTTACTTAAAAAAGTAAAAAGTTGAAATAATTAAGGCAAATAATAATAATAATAATAATAATCTTAAATTAAAATGACTTTTATAATTATAAAAAAAATCCCAATACCGCCGTAGTAATGGGATTTTTAAATAAATAAATTAATGTTATTACAACTTAATTTTTAATGTAATATCTTTTTTGCCCGTTAATAGTAACAACATTAACTAATGCAGTTGCACCAGGCACTAATGTAAAAGTTGTTGAACCAGAATTACCTCCAGTTGAAGTATAGAATAATGGCGCTGATAAAGTATTAGATGTAAAAGTACCGTTAGAATAATTCACAATTGTACATTGAAAACCATCAGATAAATTATCTGGAAAAGAAGGGTGTGCTGTATGTTGTGAATATATAATAGATCCAGAATTCGAATCAGATAATGTTAAACCAAAAGCTTCTCTTGTTGATGCTATTCTTGAAACTGGTGGCACAGAAGTTAAATAATTATTTGTATCAACAGACCCATCTGCTTTTAAAAATTGAGATGAAGTTCCTCCTGATCTTATGAATGAGGTTGCTGTTACAGTACCATTTACTTCTAATTCAGTTGTAGGATTTGCAGTTTTTACACCGACAAAGCCATTTGACTGTTTCAAATACAGTTGATTTAAATGGCCATTTGGATATGTCCCCAAAACAAAATCACTAGGTGTTCCACTAGTTGCATCAGTATATATGCGGGAAACCTCTAAACTACCTGATGGCGAATATCCATCAAATATTAAACCACTATTTGTGCCATTAGTTCTAAATGATGCACGACCCACAACATCAAGTTTTGTATTGAAGCCGTTTCCAGGCGTATTCGTCCCTACACCTAAACTACCTGTTGAATTATCCCACTTTAAATTTGAACTTGAAGCTATAGCACCAGTACCATTACCAAATGGAATTTGACCTGATGTAAAAGTTGTTAATCCGGTTCCTCCATTGGCAACAGCAACTACTCCTGAAACGTTTGTAGCAGTTCCTGAGGCTAGTTGATTGTTAACATAAGTTTTAACTGCTAATTCTGTTGGGAACTTTACGTTTGTTGCATCAGACAAAGTTACATCTGTCGATTTGTTTGCTGAATTTTCTTTTAAAGCAGTAGCAGTTGTAACAGTTGCATCTACATAATCTTTAACTGATTTTACAGATGGATATTTCGTATTAGATGTTCCATCAGTAGTTACATTAGTCGATTTATTAACTAAATCTTCTTTGGTTGCTTCTGCTGCTGTTGCTCTTATAAGTTCTTGCAATACGTTATTGCTTAAGGTATTGTCTATGGTTGTAGCTCTTGAAATTTCTGCAGCTAGATTGGATGTCAATGTATTGTCTCCTGCAATTCTTGCCGTCGTTTCAGCAGCTAGATTGGATGTTAAGGTAGAATCACTAGCGTCAACATAAGTCTTAATTGCTCTAACAGATGGATATTTTGTATTTGAAGCTCCGTCAGTGGTAACATTAGTAGATTTATTTACTAAGTCTTCTTTTAATAAATCAGCTGCTGCTCTAGTATTTATTTCATTAGTTAAGGCTGTTCCTCCTGAATTAATACTTACATCTACATAATCTTTAATCGCTTTTACTGAAGGATATTTTGTGTTTGATCCTCCGTCAGTAGTAATATTTGTAGATTTATTTATTAAATCTTCTTTTAATAAATCGGCATTAGCTCTAATAATAGCTTCATTGGCTAAACCTGAACCACCTGAATTGGTACTGCTATCAACATAATCTTTTATTGCTTTTACCGATGGGTATTTCGTATTGGACGTTCCGTCAGTAATTACGTTAGTCGATTTGTTTGACAAATCTTCTTTTAAGCTCAATGCAGCCTGAGTTGCTGTGCTTATAGGCTTATTACTATCTCTTGTGTTGTCTACATTCTCTAATCCTAAGTTGGTTTTTGCTCCTAAAACGGTGGTAGCTCCTGTTCCTCCATTTGCTATTGGAACTACTCCACTTATGTTCTCGGCGTTCTTAGCTGCCAAGGCATAAGGTACTGAGGTAAACAATTGATTACTGATTTCGTTAAAGCTCGTACAAAGTCCAAAAGTATCTAATCCTACTTTCAACCTTTTTGAAGCCAAGCTCCAATTCACATTTGCAAATGATGTAGCATAACCTCCGGTTTGAATTCCTGTTCCAATTACCGTATTGACCATTCCGTATTCATCGGTGGTAACAGTAATTTTTTCTTGATATTCTGTTAGTGTTGCGCTATCAATAATTGTAAATTGCAAACAAATGTTCTTATTTGCAAGTGGTGCATTAGAATTATTATAACCTGGAATTACTTCTCCATTTGGATTATAAATAATGGCTTGATAGCTAATCCCAGTAGATTGAGCATAAAATGCTGTTGAAACGAATAATAATAAAAATAGTGTTATCTTTTTCATGATGCTAATTATTTATTGATATTGAAGTGAATACCAAATAGTATTTGTTGATTATCGAATATAACTTTTTCTTGCGTGCTGTTGGCCGTGTTTAGTCCATTACCATAGCCATAACCAATGCTTAAATATCCAGATTCGTTTAATTTATAGTTGGCACTTACTCCACCAAAATAAGAAAAATAAAGTCCTGAGAATTCTTTTTGATCTGATAAATCATAAATCGTCCCATTTAGATTTTGTTTACCATAAACCATTTTTGAAATATTTAATCCACCTCGCAATCCAAGTTTGAATCTTTTAGTCATTGAACGCATGTAGTTTAATGACACTTGAGCTCCAGCATATCTTGTATTCCAGCTATAAGAAGAAGCGGGAGAACCTGCAAGGGCATTGTATTCGTTTAAGGTAAATGCTGCAGAGTAAGACAAGGCATCACTGTTCAATGAAAAGTCATAACCTACTTCGTAGAAAGAACCTGTTCCTGCATGAAGAGCAGTAACCATTGACTCTGCTTGACTACTGAAATTGTATTTTGTAATGTTGGACCCTGTTAAGAAATAAACTTCTTGAGAATAGGAATGGGTTAACGCCAATAAAAAAAGTATTAGTAGGTAGAATTTTCTCATTTTGTTTTTAATAAATTAGTAGAATAATTGAAGTTTTTTGCAGATAACTTAACGAAATATTCTCCCTCAGCTAGGGAAAGTTCGGTAATTGTTAAAATAGTATCAGTAGCTAGTTTCTCCTGTGTGGCAACTAGTCTTCCCATTACATCGTATAAAGAAAATTTAATCGGACCTGAAATATCAGTCGAAAACTCAAAATTAATTTGATCTATAAATGGATTGGGATAAGTTGAAGTAGTTATGGTAATAACAGGCGCTTTTACTGACTTCATCAAAAAACTTTGCTGAAAACCTTGACCAACCATAACATCGGTACCACGATAATTACCTATAACACTTTGCTGACCTATAGTTTGAGATACTTTAAAACCGCCTGATAAAGAAGTAGTACCCTGGGAAGACAACATCTGATGATGCAAACTTTGTGAAAAACCCGTGAAAGTGACCATTAAAAGTAAAATTATTTTCAAAACACTTAAAATTTGGATGAATAATTTACAAATATAAAAATTAAAATTTATAAATTATTAAATTATTAAATTAATTTTTTTGTTTAATCGTTAAAAACTAACTATAAAGTGAATAAAAAAGGCTCTTTTGTTTAAAATAAAATAAAAAAGGTTTAAATAAATTTAAACCTTTTTTAAAATTCCATAAACAAAGAAATTTACATGTCGTAAAATTTACTATTATTTCCTCTTTTATTCTTCTTGAATGGATTAAAATCAAATACCATGTAAATTTCAAAAGTATTAAATGCAGAACCTGTTGACGCTTTATTTCCGATTTCTAAAGAATAATTTACCCCAAATTCAATTTCTTCAACAAAAAATCCTAATGAGGTTCCTATTTGAGAAACTGAAAATCCTTCATAATTATTAAAATGTTCATTAATTCCGAAAGACACATTACCTAAAATTGCCTCTTGATACAAATCGAATCTATTTTTTACACCTTGTTTTGAAATAGTATTGTATAAAAATAAATAAGAATTTTCAGGTAAAATTCCTCGACCATAAGGATTTAGGTCTTTTTCATAACCAACTTGAACTGACATAAACATATCTTTTATATTTGATTTGTTTCCGTTAAATGAAGTTTCAGGTCGGTTAATATGCTTTACATTTAAACCAAAAAAGATATTTCTACTATTATGTAATGAGAAACCTGCGCCAATATCTAGATAATTCGAATTATTATTTATATTAATAGGATCATTAGAAACGCCAGCAATAGTTCCGGTAAACACATTTAATTGATCTTCAAATACTAAGGAATTAAAGTCCAATCTACTATTTCCATAACCTACAGAAACAGAAGGATTAAACACCCATTCATAGGTAAGATTTGCTTTGTATATATAATGTAAATTAGCGGATGAATTAGAATAACCAAGTGAACTAATTTGTAATAAATTGGCATCAAATGCTAGGGAAAATTCTTTATCTTCAAAGAAATAGTTTGCAAATCCATATTTATTATCAATTTTAGTAGTTTGATCAAAACCTTCTGTGCTATAGATTAAACCAGCTTTTGACGTATCACCAAATCCATAAAAGCTTGGGTTATTAGAACCCATTACTTTATTTTGATTTTTAAAGATGAAATCTTGTCCAAATATAGTTGCTGAAAATAGCAATAGTAATAAGAAATAGTTTTTGTTATTTTTCATAATCTTTTATTTTACAAGTAAGAATCTTCCTTCTTTCTCAATCTTTATATCATTAATTGTTGTCGCAATGATGTAATATCTATAATCATTGTTCTTTTTCTCTGTTTGTCCTTTTTCGACTCCATCCCAACCCCAATCGGAATTTAACAATGAAACATCAGAAGAGACTTCATAAACAATATTACCCCATCCGTCATAGATATACATCGAAACATCTTTCAATCCTACAAGTGAAGGTCGGAACGTATCATTTATTCCATCTCCATTTGGAGTAAATATTGAAGGCAACATCATATTAGCTCCAGTTCCAATTGTAATTGTTTTAGTTATTTTTCTAGAACAACCAAATTGATTGTATACCGTTAATGTAATTTCATATATACCACTAGTAGTATAGGTGTGGAATACGGTTTTGAAATATTCAACATTAGGTGATATATCTTCCGGATTACGGAATACCTTGAATGGAGTATTATCGCCAAAATCCCAAACTATATAAGAGTATTCTGCTGGAATATTATTCATATCTACCAAATTGGTAAATTCCACACTTCCATTCACAGAATAAAACCCAAACGCTCTAAAATCACTTGATGTATACGTGAAATCAGGATTTACTATTGGAGTAGTTAACATTGTAGTAACTGAACAATTTTGACTATTAATTACTTTTATAATTCCGGACGGCGCCGTTGGAGTATTAATAGATATTTCATAAACTGAATTACCTACAAAGGTAGCAGGAACCAATACATTGTTATAGAAGAAAGATAAATTAGTATCTAAACTATTCACTTTAATTCTAACTTTTCCAGTAGTATCTTGACACAAATTATCATCCATAATTATTGAATCTATAGATAATGAACCGAAGTCATAAATGTTAAATAAACGCTCAATCGAACAGTTTCTGCTATCTGTAACGGTTAAATAATACCTACCTGCAGCTAAGTTGGTTATATTATAATAATTATTAAATGGCGGGATAATAGTTTCTAAAAACGGCGACGGTAGATTAGGATTAAATTTTTGTAATGCAAATCTATATATCCCGCTTCCACCGGTATAATTAAAATTAGCAGTACCTAAAGTTTCATTACAACTAACATTTGTAGTAGAAACAGTTACACCTATTGGTATTGCAGGTAGCACATTATAAGTTTTTGGAGGAATAGAACAACCAAACGAATCAGTTACGTTAAGCACATAGGCACCTCCTTGTAGTCCTGTAATATTAAGTTGGTTTTGTCGGAAACCATTTGGACCTGTCCAACTAACTGCATATTGACCAGGAGGTGTTGCAGTAGGTGATGTTGGATAACCTCCAACAATGGTTACAGCAATTGAACCTAAATTATCTGAACAAGCAGCATCAGTAACAGTTTCATTGGTAATAGTTATAGTTGTTGAAACTTTTATCACACCTGTTTTAACTAAAGAACAAGGTTCGGTAGTAATGGTATAATTGTAAACATCCGATCTTGTTGGAGCTCCTGAAATAATCAATTGTCCAGATAGAACAGAGAATAAAGCAGTTACTCCAGGTGGTAAACCATTTACAACTACATTAGTAGCACCAACTACGTTATAAGTTATTGGATTAATCCTTGTGTTGGTAATCGTCTGACAAAATGTTTGATTGTCAGTTCCAACAGCTGATGTCAATGTGATTCCTACCGAAGCATTCACATTTGAAATGGTAATAGCAACTGTTTTAGGGCATCCAGTAGTGGTTATATTGAATTGGTTATTTCCATTATTTAATGGATTTCCTTGTATCGTATAAACTCCTCCTACCAGGGTTATTGACAATCCTGGAGGTAACTGAGGTGCTAATATACCTGTTGCACCACCCCCAATTGTAAACGTGATCGGAACAATTGCAGAACTTTGACAAACAGATTGATTAATAGACCCTGATCCTGTACCAAATACAATTGTTGCTTCTGGTCGAATATCAAATGTTACCCTATCAGTTACTTGAGGACCACATGTTCCTTGAGTTGTAATCACATAGGTAGATGGTAAACTAGTTAAGGCTGTAGGTGTTCCAGAAATTGTTAAAACACGAGTAACACTATCTAAATTAGAGGTAATTCCTGCTGGTAAAGGTGGATTAAAGGTAACTGAACTTACCCCTGGTGAAACTATAAAATTAATAGGATCTATAGGAGTATTTTGACAAGCAGACTGGTTCGTATTTCCAGAAAGAAGTGAAATAGATTGGAACGGATTAACAGTTATTACACCCGAAATAGTATTTCCACAACCTGCATTTGAAGTTACCGTATATGGGAATGATCCACTAACTGTTGGTGTACCTGTTAATATTCCAGTACCAGGGTCAAATGTAACTCCTGTAGGTAAAGCTCCAGAAAGTACCATTGTGGCAGTTGTTGGAGAAATACTAAATTGAATAGGAGTTGCAAATGAGCTTCCTTGACATAAAGAAATTGAAGTAGATCCAGTAGCTGTTATTGTTGCATTGTCTTTTATTGTAATCGTTCCTGTAACTGTTGATGCACCACATATTCCGAATGATTGAACTGTATAGGTAAAAGTACCTATTGAGTTTGAAGCACCTGAAATAGTGATAACATTACCAACTGGTATCCAAGTAATTCCAATTGGTTGTCTTGGCGAGAAGTTCACAATTCCACCTGTTGCTCCTCCACCAAGATTATAAACAATCGGATCTATTGCAACGTTAGAGCATACCGACTGATTAATATTAGCTGGTACTAATGCCGTTATACTGTCGTTAGGATTAACTGTAATTCTTCCTCTAAAAGTAGTATCACATCCATTTATTGAACCCGAAGTATTCACAACATAATTAAATACTCCTGAAACTGTTGGAATTCCTGAAATTGTTATTGTTCTTGTAGGTACATTGTATACCGCGTTCAATCCGGCAGGTAAACCAGTTACATATGCGTTTGTAGCTGATCCTCCAATATTAAATACTATGGATTGAATAGCAATATTTTGACATACTGTTTGAGAAACAATTGCTGGATTAGTAGGTATTATTGTTCCTATTTGTTGTACTGCTATATAAGCTGTATTTGGAAGCGATATGTTGTTTGAGGTACAAGTTGAAAAACTTGAATCTTGAACACTTAATAATGTAACCGTATAATTTCCTGAAGTTGAAGTTGGAATATTAATCGATGCACTATTACTAGTTCCTATAGAAGGAATAGAATAAATTAATGGATCTCCGCTTATTTGGTATCTAAAAATATAAGGTGCTGTTCCATTAGAACCTGTAAAAGTAACTACAGGTTGTGTTGCATTTTGGCATACCGTAAAATCATTTATTCCTGAAACTGTAGCTGATGGTTGAGGATTAACATTAATACTTCCTATAGCATTCAATACACCACATCCTCCAGTTAATGGAATACTATAATTGAATACTCCGGAAACCGATGGGGTTCCACTAATAGTGATCGTATTACCTGCCCACGAAGCAGTTACTCCTGTTGGCAAACCTGTTGCAACTCCAATTCCTGTTGCTCTAGTCGTTGTATGAATAATAGGAGCTAAAGCCGTATTAATACATAACGTTGGAGAACTTGATGCTACTGATACGGTATTGTTTGGATTTACAACAATAGTTCCAGTTGCAAAAATTGAACTACATCCTCCAGTTAATGGAATGGTATAATTGAATGTTCCAGGTACCGTAGGTGTACCGCTGATAGTAATCGTATTTGCTGACCATAAAGCGGTTACGCCTGCTGGTAAACCAGTTGCTGTTCCAATTCCAGTAGCCACTGTGGTTGTGTGAGTTATTGCATTTAAAGCTGTATTAATACATATTACAGGTGAACTTGATGCTGCAGTAACGGTATTATCCGGATTTACAATAATACTTCCAGTTGCATTTACTATACCACATCCTCCAGTTAATGCAATGCTGTAATTGAATGTCCCAGATACCGTTGGTGCGCCACTTATGGTAATTGAATTACCAGCCCATGAAGCGGTCACCCCTGCTGGTAAACCTGTGGCTACTCCAATTCCGGTAGCTCCAGTGGTTGCATGAGTTATTGGTAGTAAAGTTGTATTAATACACAAAATTGGAGTGCTTGATCCTATCGTTACCGTATTATTAGGATTTACAACAATAGTTCCTGTAGCGTTAATTGAAGTACATCCTCCTGTTAATGGAATGCTATAATTGAATGTTCCAGATGCCGTTGGGGTTCCACTAATGGTAATAATATTACCTGCCCATAAAGCGGTTACGCCTGCTGGAAATCCTGTGACTACTCCAATTCCGGTAGCTCCAGTGGTGGTATGAGTAATAGCCGTTAAACCCGTATTAATACATAACGTTGGCGAACTTGATGCTGCTGTTACCGTATTATTAGGATTCACAATAATACTACCTGTAGCATTTACTATACTACATCCTCCAGTTAATGGAATGGTATAATTGAATGTTCCAGATACCGTCGGTGTACCACTAATAGTGATTGTATTTCCTGTCCATGAAGCGTTTACTCCTGCCGGTAATCCTGTGGCTGCTCCAATTCCTGTAGCTCCAGTAGTAGTATGAGTAATTGCGGTTAAAGCCGTATTTATACATATTGCTGGAGAAAATGAAGCGGCCGTTACCGTATTATTAGGGTTAACCGTTATAGTACCTGTTGCATTTATCGAACTACAACCTCCAGTTAATGAAATGCTATAATTGAATGTTCCAGATGCCGTTGGAGTTCCACTAATGGTGATAATATTTCCTGCCCATGAAGCAGTTACCCCGGCTGGCAATCCTGTGGCTGCTCCAATTCCTGTAGCTCCAGTGGTGGTATGAGTAATAGCCGTTAAACCCGTATTAATACATAACGTTGGCGAACTTGATGCTGATGCTACTGTATTATTTGGATTTACAACAATAGTTCCTGTGGCAAAAATTGAACTACATCCTCCTGTTAATGGGATGCTGTAATTGAATGTTCCAGATACTGTTGGAGTTCCACTAATGGTAATAATATTACCCGCCCATGAAGCGGTTACTCCTGCTGGTAAACCTGTGGCTGCTCCAATTCCTGAAGCTACTGTAGTAGTATGAGTAATTGAAGGTAAAGCCGTATTAATACATAATGCAGGTGAACTTGATGCAGCTGTTACAGTATTGTCTGGATTTACCGTAATGCTTCCAGTGGCATTTACTGTACCACATCCTCCTGTTAAAGCAATGCTATAATTGAATGTTCCAGATACCGTTGGTGCGCCACTAATGGTAATAATATTTCCTGCCCATGCTGCAGAT
>CALPMA020000009.1 GCA_943324545.2 Chitinophaga pinensis | reverse complement strand
GCAATAGCGTTTCCTTTTGCAACAGCAACTGGCGCGTCTTGATTTAAAGTTATTTTAATTTTTTCACGAAGCAATTCACAATCGTGTAATTTATCACCAATTACTTTAACGGCTTCCTGCGTACTTTCCAAAGCAATTTTTTTAATTGGAACAATAGCGTCCAATGATTCCTTTAAATAAACCACTTCTCGAGGCGAAACTTTCCCAGTTGCAATTTTTGAAATCAATCGTTCCAAATCAGAAATTTGTTTAATTTGGTGTTGGATTTCCTTTAAAATAGTCTGATTGTCTTTTAAATACGATACAACTTCGTGACGACTTTTGATCTTATTGATTTCTTTTAAAGGCAATGCCAACCAACGTTTTAATAACCTCCCACCCATTGGCGAAAGCGTTCTATCGATAACATCTAATAAGGTTACTGCGTTTGGATTATAACTGTGATACAATTCTAAATTTCTAATGGTAAAGCGATCCATCCAAACGTAAGCATCTTCAGCAATTCTTTGAATTGAGGAAATATGCTGTAATTTATTGTGTTGTGTTTCTGAAAGATAGAACAGAATTGCACCAGAAGCGATTATTCCTTCGGGTAATTCTTCAATACCAAATCCCTTTAAAGTAGTGGTTTGAAAGTGACTAGTTAGTGTTTCAAATGCATAATCTTCTTTATAAACCCAATCTTCTAAATAAAAATTATGGTATTCTTCTCCGAATATTTCCTTAAAATTGTTTTTGAAATTTTTAGGAATTAGGACTTCACTCGGATTAAAATTTTGCAGTAATTTATCTATATAATCTTCCGTTCCTTGAGCTGTCAAAAACTCCCCAGTTGATACATCCAAAAAAGAAATTCCTATGCTTTTTTTTCCAAAAAAAATAGATGCTAAAAAATTATTAGTTTTAGAATGCAACACCTCATCGTTCATTGAAACTCCTGGAGTAACCAGCTCCGTAACACCTCTTTTGACAATGGTTTTAGTCATTTTAGGGTCCTCTAATTGGTCACATATAGCAACTCTAAGACCCGCTTTAACTAATTTAGGCAAATAGGTATTTATAGAATGATGGGGAAACCCAGCCAATGCGGTTTCTGTTTCAGATCCAGCACCTCTTTTGGTAAGTGTAATTCCAAGTATTTTTGAAGCACGAACAGCATCCTCACCAAAAGTTTCATAAAAATCGCCCACACGAAACAGTAAACAAGCATCAGGATATTTCCTTTTGATCTCATTGTATTGCTTCATTAACGGGGTTTCCTTAACTTCTTTGTCTTTAGCTGCCAACTTGAATTATTTATAAATGAATAAGTATATTATAAAAGCGAATTTAATTATTTTTAAACTGAATTTAGTCGTTTCAATAATTAATTTAATTTTAAGAAAATTTTATTAATAGAATTGAATTTTTTATTTAGATTTGTTCTCAAATTTAAATTAAAATTACAATGAAAAAAATATTTTTATTAGCAATGCTAACCGTTTTAGGAGTTAACACTTCTAATGCTCAAGAAGCTAAAAAAGTTAAAGGTACTTTAGAAACAAAAGCTGTAGCTCCAAAATTGGAAGGCGCAGGAATAGTTTTCGAAAATGAAACTATTGATTACGGAACAATAGAACACAATTCTAATGGTGAACGTAAATTTGTTTTTACCAATAATGGTAACAAACCATTAATCATTTCAAATGCTCAAGGATCTTGCGGATGTACTGTTCCTACAACTCCAAAAGAACCTATCGCTCCTGGAGCAAAAGGGGAAATTGGTGTAAAATATGCTACAGATAGAGTGGGTGCATTTACAAAGACAGTAACTGTAAGTTCAAATGCAGAAGGTCAACCTACAAAAGTTTTGACAATTAAAGGGACTGTTTTGCCAGATCCAACTCCAGCAGTTCCGGCTACACCAAAAAGCTAAATTTTTTTTAAATAATCAAAGCTTCCTTTTTCAGGGAGCTTTTTTTTTGAATCTTGAATTTGATTATGCGCAAATTAGAAAATAGTGAATTAAATAGAAAGTCAATTGATGACTTTAAAGAGGCTTCAAAAACACCCTTAATAATAGTTCTTGACGATATTCGAAGCTTGAATAATATTGGATCGGTTTTTAGAACTTCGGATGCATTTTTAATTGAAAAAATATTTCTATGTGGAATTACTGCAACACCACCAAATAAAGAAATTCATAAAACGGCACTAGGAGCAACCGAAACTGTAGCTTGGGAATATTTTGAAAATGCAATTGAGGTAATAAATAAATTAAAATCAGAAGGAGTAAAAGTTTTTGCAATTGAGCAAGTGGAGAGTTCTATTTTTTTACAAGATTTTGAAATTGAAAAAAACCAAAAATATGCATTAATTTTTGGTAATGAGGTTTTTGGGGTGTCTCAAAAAGCGATAGAAATTTGCAATGGAACGATAGAAATTCCTCAATTGGGAACAAAACATTCATTGAATATTGCGGTTAGCGCTGGAATTGTAATTTGGGATTTATTTAAAAAATTGAGGTGATTTAACTATTCGTTTTTTTTCTAATTTCATCCAAAATATAAACATAATCACTTTGATTTTTTACAAAATCTCTTTCTGAAACATCAATAATTAATACGTTTAAATTAGTTTGAGTGTTGATGTAATCTAAATATCCTTTGTTGATTTTATCTAAATAATCACCGTGAATTTCTTGTTCGTAAGTTCTTCCTCTTCGTTTAATATTTTGCAATAATCGATCGGTATTTTGATACAAATAAACATACAAATCGGGTTTTGGCATTTCTTTATATATTATATCAAACAACGCTTTATAAAGTCTAAACTCATCATCTTGGAGAGTTACTTTTGCAAATATTAGCGATTTAAAGATATGGTAATCGGCAACTATAAAATCTTTAAACAAATCAAATTGCGCTAAATCATCTGATAATTGCTGGTATCTGTCAGCCAAAAAAGACATTTCCAGCGGGAAGGCATATCTGTTTTGATCTTTATAGAATTTAGGCAAAAATGGATTGTCGGCAAAACGCTCAAAAACCGTTTTGGCATTAAAATCATTTGCAATTTTTTCTGCTAGTGTCGTTTTTCCCGCTCCAATATTTCCCTCAATCGCAATATAATTGTATTGTTGTAAATTGTATTTTTCTATTGGCAGATCTAAATTAGAAACCACTTTACAAATGCTTTTATCATTACATGAAGCTATCAATTCTGTAATTGATTTTTGTAATTCCGGATGGACAAATTCCAAAATTAAGTCCTTCATTGGTAACAAAACAAACAATCTATTTTGCATTTGCGGGTGCGGAACAACTAAATTGGCTAAATTAATTATATCATTATCAAAATCGATGATGTCAATATCAATAATTCTAGGTTGGTAGCCTTCTTTCAAACCTCTAATTCTCCCTAGTTTTTTTTCAATTTTTAAAATACTTGATAATAATTTTAGGGCTGATTTATGCGTGTGAATTGCAATGACACAATTGTAAAATGAATCACTTTCAAAACCCCAGGATGGCGTTTCATATAATTTTGAAACTGAAAATACAGTACCAATCTCGGATTGTATTAATTGTATACAATTTTGAATATTCTCAAGACGGTTACCTTGATTACTTCCAATCGATAAAATGGCTTGATTTTGGGATTTCATATTAATTGCAAATTAACAAAAGAAAATGAGAATAAAAACTAGATTAGCAATGAGAGTTAATAAATTAAGACAAAATTGCAATTACAAGGTTTTTTAGAAAACATTATACATCAATTCTAACAATATATCCTTCATTACTTCTAATATTAAAAACGGTCCCATCTTCAAAAATTAAATATTGACCTTTTATACCTATTAATTTGCCTTTATAGTTTGGGGTTTTATCCAGACTTAAACTGTTTATTTTTAAAGGATAATTTATAACCGGGTAATTCATTTCATATAAATCATTTTTTTCTAAATGAAAATACTCCTGAACTTCGTTTGGCAATAAATATTGTAGCTTTTCACGTTCTTTGATTAAATCGGTAAAAATGATATCATTTGTAAGCATCTTTCGCCAATTGGTTTTATCAGCAAAATGATTTTTTAGAGCTACTTCAGTAATTCCAGCTAAATAACGATTAGGGACTTCCACGATTGAAATGGCTTTCTCCGCACCTTGATCAATCCACCGGGTAGGCACTTGAGTTTTACGAGTTACTCCAACTTTTACTTCACTAGATAAAGCTAAATATACAATATGTGGTTGTAATTGAACTTTTTCTTCATAAGCTAAATCTCGGTCTTGAATTCCTAAATGAGCGGTGCTCAACTCGGGTTTCATTATCCAATCACCAACTGCTGGACTTGAATAAAAACAATCATAACAAAAACCTTGACGAAATATCTTTTTCTTTTTTTCGCAATTCAAACATTGGTAACCTACAAAATTAATTTCAATATTTTTATTTAATAATTGATTTACATTAAGAAAACTATCTTGAAAAATAAGAAAATATTGAATTGGAGTTTCAAACTGCGTTTGCATTTTATTTAGAACGCCCTCGTAAGTCATTACTATAAAAGTTTAAAATTAAAATTGGAATTGTGTAAAATTTGCTATTTTTGGTAAAGTTAGCATTTGTTTACCGTTTAGCAAATCTAAAAGTCGAAAACTAAATCTAAAGTTGAAATGCCAATTTCCATAATCAATTCATTCGCTTCATGGGTTTTAAAACAGCGCATTCATCAGATTGAGCTTTTTTTAAAGTACCCTAATGAAGTACAAGAAGAATTGCTTTTGGGTTTAATTCGATCTGCAGAAAAAACTACCCTTGGATTAGAATACGGTTACGAGTCTATTAAATCATACGAAACTTTTAAAGAACGAGTTCCTATTTCAACTTATGAAGATTTACAGCCATTAATTGAGCGAACTCGTTTAGGAGAACAAAATGTGTTTTGGAATACTCCCGTTAAATGGTTCGCAAAATCAAGCGGAACCACCAATGCAAAAAGTAAATTTATCCCCGTGAGCAATGAAGCTTTAGAAAATTGTCATTATAAAGGCAGTAAGGATTTGTTGTGCATGTATTTAAATAATAATGAAAATTCAGGACTGTTTGCTGGAAAAAGTTTGCGTTTAGGTGGAAGTTCACAAATCTATGAAGACAACAATTCTTTTTTTGGTGATTTATCGGCTATTCTAATTGAAAATATGCCTCTTTGGGCAGAATTTATTAGCACTCCAAGTAATAGAATTTCCTTAATGAGTGAGTGGGAAACGAAAATTACTGCCATTATTAATGAAACAAAAAACGAAAATGTAACGAGTTTTGCTGGAGTTCCTTCGTGGATGTTAGTTTTACTAAATAAAGTCTTGGAAGAAACTGGCCATTCCAATCTATTGGAAATTTGGCCAAACCTGGAAGTCTATTTCCACGGAGGGGTCAATTTTGATCCTTATAGAGAACAATATCAGAAAATAGTTCCCAATTCAAATTTTAAATATTACGAAATTTACAATGCCTCTGAAGGATTTTTTGCCATTCAAGATAGAAATGATTCCAATGAATTGTTACTAATGTTGGATTATGGAATTTTTTATGAATTTATTCCAATGAATGTTTTTGGAACTTCAAACCAATATGCAATTCGTTTGAGCGATGTTGAATTAAATAAAAATTATGCGATCGTAATCACTACTAATTCTGGTTTGTGGCGTTATATGATAGGCGATACCATTCGATTTACCTCATTAAATCCGTATCGAATTAGAGTTACAGGAAGAACTAAACACCATATTAATGTATTTGGCGAGGAGTTAATGGTTGAAAATACCGATCGAGCTATCGCTAAAGCGTGTCAAATAACTAATACTGAAGTGGTGGATTATACGGTGGCTCCTATTTTCATGAAAGGCAAAGAAAAAGGATCACATGAATGGATGATCGAATTCAAGAACAACCCTTCGGACGCAACTGCTTTTGCAAAAATATTGGATGAAACCTTACAAACTTTAAATTCAGATTACGAAGCAAAACGCTACAACAATATGACTTTAAATCAATTGAAAATTAACATTGCACGTCCTAATTTATTCTATGATTGGCTGAAAGACCAAAACAAATTAGGTGGTCAACACAAAATTCCTAGACTTTCAAATCAACGGGATTATTTAGAAAAATTAAAGGGAATGTAAGGACAGCTTACTTTTTAACAAACTTTATTTTGTTAGGTAAAAACAACACTTCTTTAATACGTTTGTCTACTTCATTTTTACGCTCGTGTAATAAATCATGAAAATCATAACTAGACACGTTGGCAATCATTTGTAAAAAGGTCTCTAGCTTTTTTTCACGACGTTTTACAATTGCCGCATAATTTTCTGACTCATAATCTATTGTGAACATTTCATTAAACTCATTTAGTGATATAAACTGATTAGGATGAATAGCCATTTTGTTTAAAATTTTAATATCGTCTTCTGAAAGATGCTTTACTTTTTTACCTTTAAAATATAATAATTCCGTTTCTTGCCAATACTGGAAAGGTACAGTTGGACTTAAATAATACGATATAAATCTTCTTTTTTTATACAAAAACCAAAGCAATAGCAAAATAAATATACCCGCTATCCCATATAAATAATAAGGACGTTCCTCGTAATAAAAAGGTTGTTCGCTAATTGGGTTTTTTAAGATGTCATTTATATCACTAACAGTAAACCTAAAATCACCCAACTTGTTATTTTTTGCACCAATTATTAAAAATACTTTATTTTTTACTTGTTTACTATTTATAACTTTGAAAATAAAGTCTGATTTATATTCTTTGCACAAATTGTTTTTAAAGTCAATGAAATATGTTTTTTTACAATATTCGATAAAAATTCCATTTTGTAAATTAATTTGAACAAGAAAATTATCTACAACTTCACAATCATTAAATACTTTCGAAGTATATCTTTTCCATTCTTTTGTTTTAGCATTAAGTTTCCAAACAAATTTTTTATTATATGATTCTAATTGATTTTTATCGTTAAAATCAAAACCTCCAAACAAAAATATATTTTCATCAATTGAAAAATTAATTGGACTTGCTAAGGAAGGTGAGTTTAAATTTGAATAATATTTTGATAATACCCACTCATTAATTTCAAAATTATATTTTGTTAAAATGTTTTTATGCGAGAATAAACCATAACCACCAAAAAAATAAATTTCGTCATTGTAAACAAATGAAGCCGCTTCAAATTGGTTTTTATGTAAAAATGAATTATCTATTCTAACTATACTGTCATTTCGATACTCCAAAACAACACCACAACCTTCATGAACCAAATAGGTCTTATTCTTAATAGAAAAAGGTAAATACTCATTTAAATTGGCTGGATACTCATTATGTTTTAATGGAATTATAACTTTTTGATTTATTTTATATACCAATGAATCATTTTCAATTAAAATAATTTGTTGTGTTTTTACATCGAAAAAAAACAAAGGTTTTTGTTTAAAATAAATATCTTGAGCATGGCATAAAAGGTTAACAAACAAAGAAAAAATAGCAAATAAGTATCGATTTTTCATATTATTATTTTCTGGTTAAAATTAAGTATTTGTAATTAGTATCAATATGTAAAAATAGCGGAAACTATGGTTTCTTGTATTTTAATTTATTTGAATTTGCATGTAATGTAAATTTGAAAATAAAAAAAACTATGAAAAAAATAATTACTTTACTTTTATTAATGCTAATAAATTTAGCGTTTACTCAAGTCCCAAATTATGTACCAACAAACAATTTAAAGGGATGGTGGCCTTTTAATGGTAATGCCAATGATGTAAGTGGGAACGGAAACAATGGAACTCCCAATGGAACTTCACTTACTGCAGATAGAAATGGTATTACAAATAGTGCTTATAACTTTGATGGTGTTAATGATAAGATTGGGTTAGGAAACTTTTTCAATTATACTACTTTTTCTATATCATTGTGGGTAAAACCTGGTAATCAAAATGGTCATGCTGTAATTATTGACAACAATCATTCAGGATCTAGTAATTGGGTTTTTCAAACTATTTCTAATTTTTCAAATAACGGATATAATTTTCAAAATTCGAATGAAGTACTTTTATCAACTAGTAATTGGAATCACGTAATTCTATCATATAGTTCAGGTTTTGTAAGAGTATACTTAAATAGTAACTTAGTTTCAGAAACTCAAATGAGTCTTAATTATAATTCGTCACCTTCATTGTTTTTGGGATACTGGCAGGTAGATAATGCTAGATTTTGGAAAGGAGATATGGATGACATCGGCGTTTGGAATCGTGCATTAACACAAACTGAAATAACGGCGCTTTATACAGGTGTGCTATCTACCGAATCATTTACAAATACTAATGATTTTCGGTTGTATCCAAATCCAGCGAATGATTTTATACAATTTAAATCGACAGAAATGGTTGAGAAAATATCAATTTATAATGCTTTAGGACAGTTGGTACAAGAAAATAAAACAAATAGTATGGAAGGCGCTATTTCTATTGAAAAATTAGCACAAGGTAGTTATTTTGTTAAAGTTAATAATCAAAGCACAAGCTATACATTACTTAAAAAGTAATTTTTTTCAAACAAAATCCAGAAAAAGTTATTCGTTTTCTATAATGCAAGGTTTTGGTACCTTTCAGGTGCAATAAAAAATAAAGCTCAAAAATGTATTTTTGAGCTTTATTTTTTATGTGCTTGAAGTTTACGAAGCTATTTCCAAGCGTTTCAGTAAGTTTTTACTCAACGTATGTTGCGCATATTCTTTATCGATATCCAAGGTTTTTTCGTCTGAACTTGGTAAATCATACATCGCATCGGTAAGAATGGCTTCGCATAAAGAACGCAACCCACGAGCGCCTAATTTATATTCTAAAGCTTTATCAACAATAAAGTCCAAAGCTTCATCTGTAATGTTAAACTCCACTTCGTCCATTAAAAACAATTTTTTGTATTGTTTAATTAGGGCGTTTTTAGGCTCGGTCAATATGGCACGCAAAGTTTCTCTGTCTAATGGATCCATGTGGGTTAAAACTGGTAAACGACCAATTATTTCTGGAATCAAGCCAAAATCTTTGATGTCTTTTGGAATAATATATTGCAATAAATTGTCTTTATTGATATTATCCACATTTTTAGAAGTACTGTAACCCATCGCTTGACGGTTCAACCTTTTAGAGATTATTTTTTCAATTCCATCAAAAGCGCCTCCGGCAATAAACAATATATTTTGGGTATTTACTTCTACGAATTTTTGGTCTGGATGTTTTCTACCGCCTTTTGGCGGCACATTTACAACTGTTCCTTCCAATAATTTTAATAACGCTTGCTGAACACCTTCGCCCGAAACATCACGAGTAATTGAAGGATTATCCCCTTTACGTGAAATTTTATCAATCTCGTCAATAAAAACAATTCCTCTTTCGGCTTTAGCCACATCATAATCAGCAGCTTGAAGGAGGCGCGTTAAAATACTTTCAACATCTTCACCTACATATCCGGCTTCTGTTAAAACAGTTGCATCAACAATAGCCAAAGGAACATCAAGCATTTTTGCAATGGTTTTGGCAACCAACGTTTTTCCGGTACCTGTTTGACCCACCATAATAATATTGGATTTTTCAATCTCCACTTCATCTTCTACTTCTTGTTGCATCAATCGTTTATAATGATTGTAAACTGCAACCGCCATCACTTTTTTGGTTTGGTCTTGACCGATAACATATTTGTCAAGAAAAGCACGAATTTCTTTGGGTTTTCTAAGAACTAAATCGTCAATATTAGGTTTTACATTAGATTTTAATTCCTCAACCACAATACCATTCGCCTGCTCAATACATTTATCACATATGTGCGCATCTATTCCAGCAATCAATAAATTGGTTTCTGGTTTTTTTCTTCCACAGAAGGAACATTCTAATTTTTCTTTTGCCATTTTGTTTTGTCAAAAGTCATAATGCCGAAAGTCATAAAGTCGCAGGATTGCTTTTGACTTTAGGGCTTTCGACTTTCGACTTATAGTTATCTTCTCAAAACTTCATCAATCATTCCGTACTCTTTTGCTTCATCGGCAATCATCCAATAATCGCGTTCAGAATCCATATGTACTTTTTCAAATGTTTGTCCGGAATGCTTAGAAATTATTTGGTACAATTCGTCTTTTAGTTTTAACATTTCACGCAAGTTGATTTCCATATCAGTAGCAACTCCTTGAGCTCCTCCTGATGGTTGGTGAATCATTACTCTTGAATGAGGTAAAGCCGAACGCTTTCCTTCCGCACCTGCACACAATAAAACGGCTCCCATTGATGCCGCCATTCCAGTGCAAATTGTAGCTACATCAGGCTTAATGTATTGCATGGTATCGTAAATTCCTAGACCAGCATAAACACTTCCTCCAGGAGAATTGATGTAAATTTGAATGTCTTTGGAAGAATCTGCACTTTCTAAAAATAACAATTGTGCTTGAACGATATTTGCAATTTGATCGTCAATTCCAGTTCCCATGAAGATGATTCTATCCATCATTAATCTAGAAAAAACATCCAATTGAGATACGTTTAAATGGCGTTCTTCAATAATATATGGGGTCATCCCTTTTGGCGTCATTGCATTTACAAGTTTGTCGTAATACAAATTATTAACGCCTTGATGTTTTGTTGCAAACTTTTTAAATTGCTTCGCCTGTTCGAGCGCAGCTCTCGGGTCGTTAGAGTAATTCATTTTTTTATTTTAATAAGTTTAATATATCGTCTAGATTCTTCACAAATTTAATGCAAAGCATTAAATAAAAGAGTGTCAAAAAAATAAATTTCTGACACTCAAATGTAATTATTTTTTATCAAATGAAAACCTCCTAATCTCAAATTTATTCTCCGTAAAATGCGGCAATAAATTCTGGGTAAGTTACTTTCTTTTCTTTAGCATTTGCTTTTTCTTTGAAAAGAAGTAATAATTTTTCACCTACCACTTGATCAGAAAGTTTTTTAACTTCTTCTTGGTTAGCCAATACTCTAGCTACAATTCCTTGAACCTCTTCATCTGTGGGATTCAATTGACCAAATTGCGCCATTTGTTGTTTGATTGACTTAGCTGTAAATTCTTTTAAATCTTCAAAGGTAACTTGAATATTCGATTGACTTAATGCTCTTCCTTCAATCAATTGGTAACGCAATCCTTTTTCAGACTTTTCATATTCAATTGCAGCTTCTTCTGCTGATAATTTTTTCTCACCAACGGTCTGTAACCATCTCTTCAAGAAATCTGCAGGTAAATCAAATTTCGTATTTTCAACTAAGAAATTAGTTACATCTGATAATAATTTTTGGTCTGCTTGTTGAGCAAATTGCACTTCAGCATCTTCTTTAATTTTAGCTTTTAAATCTGCTAAAGAAGCAACTGCTCCAGGACCGAAAAGTTTATCAAATAATTCTTGATTCAATTCTGCTAGTTCGGTTCCATTGCTACTTTCAATTGTAAAATCAACGTCAATTGCTAAACCATGTACTTCATCATGGCCCACTTTTAAAACATCCATTAATTGATGGTCGTCCTCAAAAAGTCCTTTTGTATTAACTGTTACAATATCACCCGCTTTTTTTCCTACGAATTTAGCTCCAGTTTTTTTATCTTTAAAAATAGAAATATTGAAAGTATAAGGGGCATTAATTCCTTGTTCGGCATTGGTAAAAGTTCCCGTAATATCTGAACTTTCTTCAATAACAGTTTGAGGAATTGGAGTGCCAAATTGTTTTTGGATACGCACCACTTGCTCGTTTATTAACTTATCATCAGCAGTAACATTATATTTAATAATATTGTTTTTAGCTTCAAGATCTAAATCAAAATTTGGAACCAATCCAATTTCATATTCAAATTCCATTTCTTCATTATCCCAAGGAAAGTCTGGATTTTCTTTTGCCAAAGGAGTACCAAGTAAATTTAAACGCTCTGATTGAATGTATCTTTCCAAAGCCAAGTCAACTACTTTTTTTACTTCTTCAATTTTAATTGCTCTTCCGTATTGTTTTTCAACTAAATCTCTTGGCACGGCTCCTTTTCTAAATCCTTTAACTGTTGCCAATGGCATTTTTTCATTGATTCTTTTTTGCACTTGTCCTTTGTAATCCATGTGAACTACTTTCAAAACAATTACTTCATTTACAGCGCTTATTGCTACTCTTTTGATATCCATTTTCTTTCTTAATTTACATACTAAATTTGGGTTGCAAAAATATAAAATTTTTGCAACCCAAACAAGTTTAATTACACTGAATTTATTTAAAAAAGACCCGTTAAATCTTATAACAACCCGTCTATTTCAGAAGCTAACTTAATATCTTTATCCGTTACACCGCTTGCATCATGAGTTGTTAAACGTATGTTTACTTTATTATAAACATTAAATAATTCTGGATGGTGGTTCATTTTTTCAGAAACTACTCCAACTTTTAATAAAAACCCAAGTGCTTCAGTAAAATTTTTAAACTGAAATTTTTTCTCAATACCCTCTGAATTATACTGCCAATCGTTTAAATTTAAAAGCAATGGCGCTACTTCTTCTTTACTATATTTTTTCATCACTAAACGTTTTTACAAAATTAGTTAAAAACCTCGATATTGTTTTCTACGTTAACTTAAAATAGTACTTTAGTGCCTCGAAAAATAATTCTATTGAACACCTCTTTTTCATTCAAAATATACACTTCCATTTCAGAATTTCCGACTAATTGGAATGATTTTTCTGCGAATAACATTTTCTTTTCAAAGGAATATTTACAGATTTTAGAGGTTTCGTCTCCCAATAATATCTCAAGTAGTTTTATTGGATTATTCGAAAACGATAAATTAGTTGGCGTTGCACTAACGCAATTTAACAATTTAAGTTTGGTGAATTCTTATGGCGATAGAGATAATTGTATTAAAAATAAAATTAGAACAGTTGTGTTCAAAAATTTTAGTTCTAACGTACTTGTTGTTGGAAATAATACATTGTCAGGGCAAAATACTTTTTGTTTTTCAAAAGAGGTGCCTGCAAAAGAATTAGTCAGTTTACTATACAAAGCTGTAGAAGAAGTGCAAAAACAAATCCAGAAAAAAGGACAAAAGGTGCATTTGGTGATTTATAAAGATTTCCCTGAAAAACAAGTTCCATTATTCATATTGCCTGAATTTAAATCATTTTACAAATTTACTACACAGCCCAACATGCTATTTTCGATTAAAGAGCATTGGCAGACTTTTGAAGATTACGTTAATGATTTAAGTAAGAAATATCGAGACCAATTTAAACGAGCTCGAAAAAAATCGGAAGGGATTACCAAACGCAAATTCGCAATAGAAGACATTGAAAATTATAAAGATAGAATTGTTGAATTATATTTAAATGTTGCAAAAAAAGCTCCTTTTAATACTTTTTTCTTAAATGCAGATCATTTTGAAATTTTCAAAAAAGCGTTGAATGACAACTTTTTATTTTATGGTTATTTTAAAGACGAGACTTTAATCGGTTTTAATACATTGATAAAAAACGGAAATGATATTGACACCTATTTTCTGGGTTATGATGAAAAATGCCAAAGAGAAAGAATGTTGTATTTGAATATGCTTTACGATATGATTGCTTATTCAATTAATAAAGGTTATAAAAGAATTGTTTTTGCTAGAACAGCATTGGAAATTAAAAGTTCCGTTGGTGCTAATCCTGAGAATCTATTCGGATTTATGAGGCATAACAATCGATTTATTAATTTATTTATCCCACAATTATTTCACTATTTTGAACCAAAAATGGAATGGAAAGAAAGAAATCCTTTTAAGTAAAAAGTAATAATTACAAATTGTAAATTTCTTCCTGAACTATTTCCCAATCTAAAAGCAATTGTTCTAAATCGGCTTTCTTTTTATTGTAAGCTTTAAAAAAGTCAGCATTTTCAATATGCTTATCATAATTTGAAGCCACCATTTTATCGTCATTTTGAATGTTTATTTCCAATTGTTTGATTTGATTTTCGATTTTGCTTAACCGATTATAAAGTGCTTTATTTTTCTTCTGGTCTTCATAGGAAGTTTTGTTATTTTCTTTGGTAGTATCTTGTTTTGCAACGTCTTTTTTCTCCACTTCACGCATATTTTCCAAATTGCGCTGTTCAAGAAAGTAGTTAACATCTCCTAAATATTCTTTTATTTTTTGATCTTTAAATTCGTAAACTAAATTCGACATTCCTTGTAGAAAATCTCTGTCGTGTGATACCAATAAAAGCGTTCCTTCATATTTTTGCAAAGCTGCTTTAAGTACGTTTTTAGATTTAATATCCAAGTGATTTGTAGGCTCATCCATTACCAAAACATTGATAGGCTGCAACAATAATTTACACAATGCCAATCGGTTTCTTTCCCCTCCAGAGAGGACCTTTACCTTTTTTTCCACATCATCCCCTCGGAATAAAAAAGAACCTAACATGTCTCTAACTTTAGAGCGATTGGTGTCATTGGCAGCATCTTCCATAGTTTGTAGCAATGTAATTTCACCATCTAAATATTCTGCTTGATTTTGGGCAAAATAACCTACTTGTACATTATGTCCTAATTTAATTTCCCCTTGAAATTCAAATTCATTAACTATGGCTTTAATAAATGTGGACTTTCCTTGACCATTTTGACCGACAAAAGCAATTTTACTTCCGCGTTCAACTAAAAGTGAAATGTTTTTCAAAATGGTTTTGTCGCCGTAATTTTTAGTTACTTTTTCAGCTTCAATAACTATTTTTCCTGGCACTTTTGAAACTGGAAATGAGATATTCATTACTGAATTATCATCTTCATCCACTTCAATACGTTCTACTTTGTCTAGCTTTTTGATTAACGATTGCGCCATGGAAGCTTTGGAAGCTTTGGCACGAAACTTCTCAATTAGTTTTTCTGTTTCTTCGATTTTCTTTGCTTGATTTTTTTGGGTAGCCAATTGTTTTTCGCGAATTTCATGGCGTAATTCTAAGTATTCAGAATAGGGTTTGTTAAAATCGTAGGCTTTTCCAAGAGAAATTTCTATAGTTCTATTAGTCACATTATCCAAAAACATTTTATCGTGGGATACAATTACCACCACTCCAGGATAATTTCTCAGGAAACTTTCCAGCCAAATAATACTTTCAATATCCAAGTGATTGGTAGGCTCATCGAGCAACAAAACATCATTAGATTGTAATAATAATTTAGCCAATTCAATCCTCATTCTCCAACCACCAGAAAAAGTTTCTGTTTGATTATTAAAATCTTCTCTTTTAAAACCTAATCCTAATAGTATTTTTTCAGTATCACCCACATAATTATAACCACCTAACAATTCAAATCGATGGGTAAAATCGGATAAATCTTCAATTATTTGGCTGTATTCATCACTTTCATAATCGGTTCGGGTTACCAACAAGTGGTTTATTTGCTCCAGCTTTTTCTCTACAATTTTAATTTCTGTAAATGCTTCGTAGGCCTCTTCTAAAACGGTTCTCCCGTGTTCAAAATCTATATCTTGACGAAGGAAACCCAACCTAACCTCCTTTTCTTGTGAAATCACACCCGAATCAGGAGCAAAATCTCTAGCTAATATTTTTAACATGGTAGATTTTCCAGCACCATTTTTCCCCACCAAACCAACTCGGTCACCAGCTCCTAATCGAAAGGTCACTTCTTCAAATAAATAGGTACCTCCAAAAGAAACTGATAAGTTATGTATATTAAGCATTTATTAAGATTTTATTAAAATAGTATGATTAAATTTGCCTACCGAAATTGGTAATTTAAAATTTTTTGCAAATGTTAAAAAAAGGATCCAAATTAAATAGTATTTTAACAGGAAGTTGTCCTAAATGTCAAAATGAAAGCATGTATAAGGAAAAAAACATCTTTAAATTGACAAAAATTCTATCGATGAATGACTATTGTGGACATTGCGGATTGAAATACCAGATTGAACCTTCCTTTTTTTATGGTGCAATGTATGTAAGTTACGCCTTGAATGTGGCCGTTGGAGTTGCCGCTTTTATAATATCTTATGTATTTTGTAATTCTAGCATGAAGCAAGCTTTCATTACAATTATTATTTCTATGATAGTAGCTTTCCCTTATGTGTTGAGATTATCTAGAAATATTTACATCAATATGTTTGTGAGTTACGACGAGAATATCAAACAATAACTACAATTTCTTTTCATATCGTTTAATATCAATTGCTATATCAAGGGGTTTTTGATCTTCAATTGAATCAAATAATGCAATTGCCATCGATGGTCCTAACATAACGCCACGAGTACCTAGACCGTTTAAAATATGCAACCTAGAAAATTTTGAATGAGTTCCTATCAATGGTTTTCTGTCTCTAACAGTTGGTCTAATGCCTGCAAAATGTTCAATTATTTCGAAATCACAATCTAATATTTCATAAATACGAGTTAGGAGTTCGGATTTTCCTTCTTCAGTTGGAATACTTGTTTTATCTTGCCAATTATAAGTGGCGCCCACTTTAAATAAATCATTTCCTAAAGGCAAAATAAAGACACTTGTATTAATTATTACATCTAAATTAAGTTTTGGTGCTTTAATAATAAACAACTCCCCTTTTGTACCATCTAATGGCAAATAATTAAAATAAGGATTAGCATATAAACCAAAACCTTCTGCAAAGATGATATGTTTAGCCATAATATTTTTGTATTGAACACAATCATGTAAAAATTGAATTGACTGATAATCGAAAGTTTCTTGAAGTAAGTGTTTATTTTCTAATAAATATTTCTTGTAGGCTTCCATTAAAAATTTGGTATCAACATAACCAGATTGTAGAACTTCACCATAATCATATGGAGAATTTATTCCAGGGTATTTTCTTTTTATTAAATCCAAGGATAAAAACGGGGCAAGCATTTTATTATCAGAAGCGGCAAACCAGTTGTTTTGTTCTTCAACAGAAAAGAACTTCCTTAGAATAGGTGTTTTATAATCTACTTTAATTTGAAGTTTAGTTTCTAATTTTTGATAGAACGTTTCCAAGACCTCTAACTGATGTTGGGCTTGCCAAACTTCACTAAAGCGCTTTAAAATTACAGGATTGTATAATCCACCTGCAATTAATGAGGAGTTTTGAGATTGATTGTCAACAATAAGAATGGTTTTCTGATTGTGCATAGCCGTTTCGGCAAAAGAAATACCAGCTAAACCAGAACCAACAATCAAATAGTCTAACATTAATGTAAAATTAAATAAATGAATACAAATTTAAGTAAAATGAACTTGTTTAAAATAAAAAACTCCTATCTTTCGATAAGAGTTTATTTTTAAATAATTTAATGAAATTAATAATTCCACATATCTTGTTCAAAGTCACGAATTTTTTCCTTAATTCTCTCCGACTCTAATAATTGCATTTGAGCATTGTCTTTAGTATACTTTTCAATTGTTCTATCTCCCATCATATTTTCTTCTTGATAAATTACTCCATTAAATTTTCGAGCGTTTAATAACGAGTCAAAATCTAGTGGCATTGCAGAATTCCTATTATTATATAATTTCGCATCATGAAGAATATTTCTTATTGAAGGGAAATAAACCCAAAATAATTCTATATAATCTGGATTTTCAGAATTTCTTTCTTTAGCTTCAGGAGCAACAGGACATATTCCAATCAATCTGTATTTCAATTCGCTTAATCGTTTATCAAAATACCATAATCCCTTAATTCTATATCCGCTAACATCTTGAGCCGTTAATTCTTGCTTGTTGATATATTGTGGATCTAAAACTTTAGCTGCAGGAATCGTGGTAGCAGGAGTTACAGAAATGATTTTTCCATTTTTATCTTTTTTAACTACTTCAGGAACAGATTTAGCATGATAATCATCGTAAAAATTATTAATTTCATCTAATCCTGCTTGAAGAGTATCAGTATAAGTAAATGATGTAGCCATATCTTTCAAGGTTCTCTTGGTATTAAAATAACTATCTGTATAAACTTCTGTTATTTTACCTGACTTTATGTTTTTTAACAAAACATCAAATAGTGACCTTCTTTCTTTACCAATATTAACGGTATCAATTGGATAGTACAAAGGAAAATTAATTCTCTCGTCTAAGTCAATAAATTCCCATGTTGTTTTACTGAATAATATATCTCTATCATGAACGTAACCATAAGGTAATGGTTTATCATTATCAGAAATTAATTGAGCAGCTGTTTTTTTACCTATATCGGCAGGCGTCTTTGCATTAAGCAAATTTGACTGCGCTTGAGATGATAAACATCCGAGGGTTAAAACAAATACTAGTAAAAAATTTCTACAATTCATCTTTTTTTATTCTAGGTTGATTAAGATAGAACGTCTATCTAATTGTATTATTGTATTTCGTAAATTACAGGTGCTGTTTTTCCTGGCATTACATTTGCTGGAACGCCCACTATTTTAGTTTTTATATCCGAAATAGTAACTTGGTCACCTCTTGTAGCTCTTGCTAGCGCAGCTTTACATTGAGCATTAACTCTATCACCTTGAACAATTACTGCAGCTGTACCAGCAACTTTAAATGTAAATTGTGTAACTTGAAAAGTTAAGTCATATAAAAAGTCTGGCAATTTAGCTGTTATTTGAGAAACTTCTAAACGAGATTTAGCCCCTTTAGCTACTCCCATTTCTCCTCCAATAGCACCTATAGGTCCAGGAATATTCTTAATTCTAAAAGTTTTTTTATCTGATACAGATTTTCCGTCAGGCAGAACAGCAGTTACAGAAACTGTAACATCATTTCCTGATCCAGGACTTAAATTGTATTGTCCTGGTTTAGCACCTCTTGACAAACCAGCTGCAGAAGCAGTTACTTTATTATCTGGTACACCAGCAAAAGAAATTGTCATTGGATTAGGTAACCCTCTATATACAACATTCATTTTATCGGCCGAAATATTCGCACTATTTGGACGTGGAACTACCACATACTTTTGATCAAATTTAAGTAGGGTATTTTTATCATCTTCAATGAAAGTAAAACTACCTGCAATTGAATGTTCTCCAACACTTCCAGCAGTCATAGATATAATGGCTTGTCCATTTTCAATTTTACCTGGTCCAGAAAATGCAGAAGGAACTGTTTGATCGTCATATCTTCCTAAAACAACTTTACCTTTAACAGCTTCACCTTCAAAGAAAACATTTTTCTCTAAAACAACCATTGCCTGATAATTGTTCATTTTAACTGTTTCGGCAAGAGTATTTCCAACTAATGCGTTGTAAATATCTTGTTCAGTTGCTTTAACATCGTTTTGAATACTAGTTATTTTAGCTATAGATGCAATAGCTGGAAATCCTTCAAAATGATACGACAAGTATTTCTTTGAAACACCCTCTCTATCTTTAACATTATCTAAATTAAATTTAGAATTGATATTATTGATAACTGGTCTATATTTAATGTCGTTTCCAAAAACAGCTTTTAAATCGTTTTTATATTTTTCAATGGTACTAATGATTTCATTACCTTTTTTTGAATATCCGTCACCTTCAAACCAATTTTCATCAATATACCCACCTTTATCCATTTGCTCATATGGTAATTTACCATTCTCTTCTCTTTCAAATTCACCAGAAACCTCATTTTTTAAATTGGCTAAATAGGTATAAAATTCTTTTGAAATTTGTTGTACTTTTTTTGCTTTACTGAATGGAACAGCAAATTGAGCTGCATTTTCAGAAGCTTTTGTTTCTAAAGAGTTGTATAAATTTTTATTATAATCTTCAGAGAACTTATTTACAACTTCAAATTTTTCATTCATTAATCCAAAAGCCGATAAAACTTCTTTGGACATGTTTAATGCTAACATCGCAATGAAAACCAGATACATCAGGTTTACCATCTTCTGTCTAGGGCTTAATTTTCCTCCTGCCATTTTTTCTAATTAGTTTTATTGTTAATTATATAGTTAAAAAACTAATTTTTATTTGTTACTCATTGCAGAAAGCATTCCTCCGTATACATTGTTCAATGAAGACAAGTTTGAAGTTAATGATTGCATTTGTTGATTTAATTTAACGCTATTTTCAGCTACTTCTTCGTTAAGTTGAGATGTTTTAGAAGCGCTATCCAATTGAATTTTGTACAAAGCATTGATAGATTCCATTTGAGTTGCTGCTAATGTTAACTCATCACTGTATTTTTTAGTTGAAGCTAAAGACTCAGCAGTTGGAGCGATTGTTTTAGATGCAGCCTCAAAATTTTTAATACTGTTTCCTAAACTAGCCATTAATTCACCATCAATTTTAGCTTCTTTCAACATAGCATCTAATTTCTTTGACAACATTCCTTCTGAATCATCATTAGAGCTAGCTTTTGCTCCACCTTTTACAGGGCTTGCAGTTTCATCAACTAATTGCGGATACACATTTTCCCATTTGTATTCTGTATCTACAGCGTCAAAAGCTGACAATCCAAAAATAAAAGCTTCCGTTAATAATCCAGCTATAAGAAGTTGACTTGCTCCAGTCCAGTGTTGAATTTTAAATAGAGCTCCTACGATTACTACTGCTGCTCCCATTCCGTAAGCAAAATTCATTGTTTTTTTTGGTATTAATGCCATGATAAAAAAGTTTAATTTAGTTAATAGTTATTGTTTATTTATAGTTTATTTTTTATTTTTCTTTGTTAAATTTCCGGTAGTTTGAGTACCCATGTAATCTTGAACTGTTCTAAATCCAATATAACTTCTTGCAGAATCAGCATATTCATGGTCTCTAGTACTTACTTGAATAAAGTAAGAAGCATCTTTCCAAGAACCTCCTCTAACTACTTTTCGTTTATTTTTTAAATCTTGTACTGTAGGATTCATAGTTGATACAATTTCATATGCGGCAGTATAATAAGCAGAATCTGTCCATTCAGCAACGTTTCCTGACATATTATAAAGTCCGTATCCATTGGGATCATATGACTTAGCTTCAACTGTATACAAAGCATTATCTGCAGAATAATCTCCTCTATCGGGCTTGAAATTAGCTAGAAAACATCCTCTATCATTTTTAGTGTAAGGACCTCCCCATGGATATGCTCCTGATTGAAGGCCTCCTCTAGCGGCATACTCCCACTCTGATTCTAATGGTAATCGAAAAGGATTTAATTGATCTCTTCCTTTTTTCTTTTTTATGTAGGCGTTCTTATACATTCCTCTCCACGCACAAAAAGCTCTAGCTTGTTTCCAATTAACTCCAACAACTGGATATTGAGCATAAGCTTGATGCCAAAAATAGTCGTTGTGCATTGGTTCGTTAAATGAGTAAGTAAAGTCTTTTACCCACACTGTAGTATCAGGATATATAGTATCTTTTTCTTGTTTAATAAATTTTTGTCTAGGTGTTCCTTTTTTTGCTTTTGCAGCAGCCTGAATATCCATCCAGGTGTAACGGAAAACCAATTTATTAGCATCCATAGTTTTTAAACCATTATAGGAAGCATTATCTGGTAAATACAATGAATCCATAACCTCTGAATAAAATTCATCAGGATATTTATTTGTGGCTTTAATCAATTTAACCTTGCGATTTAATTTTTTTAAAGGATCTGGATTTAAAGAATTTTTTTCATACATATACTTTTCATATGCGGTAGCTTTAGGGTTTTTAGCTGGATCAGCATTATTGTATGCAAAATCACCAATACTTCCTTTTTTACTAGAACTTTTCCCATTTACTGGACCTTCCAACCCTTGCTCTTCAGCTAAATCAGCTAAACGCACTCTAATTGTTGAATCTTTAACCCATTCTACAAACTGTCTGTATTCACTATTTGTAATTTCTGTTTCGTCCATGTAAAAAGAACGAACCGTTACCGTTTTTATTGGAGCGTCTTGAACGTTCGCAAGATCATCCTCTGATTTACCCATAATAAAAGCTCCACCAGGAATTAAAGCCATTCCAAAAGGTTTTTCTGGATGCCATTTTTTTCCTTTTGCCCCAACTAGTTCTCCTTTATCGCTTGAACTGCTGCAGCTAATTAATAGGGATGAAATTGCAAATAATGCAATTAACTTCTTCATAATAGTTTGTATTATATGTGTAATCTTATTTGAGGCCGTAAACCTATTTAATATTTTCATAAAAACCAATTATTTTTAATTAAAATATCTAAAACTGGCTAATTTTAAATTATTTTAATTTTGATTGTTTATTAAACAACATTTTTTCTTTGCGCTTTCCACCACCTTTCTGGCATTTCATTATTGCAAGCCATAATATACTCTTCTTGAGAACAGGGTAATAACGTATTTCTTTTTAATTTATTATTTAAATCAGAAATAAAAGGTATTTCAATCCACCATCTTTCTGTTTTATCACTTTTATAAAAAATTAATTCCTCTTCTTCTAAAGGCACAATATATTTCAAATAGCTTTCTTTACTGCCAAATGGATATTCATTAGATCTATAATGAAATCCTTCAATGAAATACCAAATTATTTGTGAAATCAAAATTGATTCTTGAGTAGAATAATTTTGATTAAAAATACCAAAAGAAGTTACTTTATCGCTAATTCCAGCATATCTAGCTAATGAACAAATTTCTTTTCCATTTAAACCATTAGGGGCAAAATTAAAAAAATTTCCTGAATCTGATGATTTTATTGATCCTAAATCTAAACTCACTAAATCTGCATCTCTGAATACTGGTTCGGCAATTTCAATATTATTAGATACATCACCTAAACGATAGGCATCAAAAAATAATCTCTCCACTAAATCGATCTCTTCTTGAGAATTATAAAAGGTTTGGTATCCAATATTGCAATAATTGAAAAGATTATTAGGTTCTTCTACAATTATTTTTGTTAAATATGAATTGGAAGTTAACGAGTCACTTTCTTTTCCTAAGTCAAATTTATTATCAATTGTTACCAAGTTTACCATTTGCTCTAATTCATCATAGGCACGATAAATGGAATAAGTTAAATCTTGTGAACCACCAATTATAATTGGTATAACCTTGTTTTTTATCAAAGTAGAAACAACAATTTTAAGAGCAAAATAAGTGTCTTCAACAGAATTTCCAGCAACAATATCCCCTAAATCTGCAATTGAGGCTTCCCAATTTCCAGGATAAAGTGAATACAATTCTCTCCTAACTGCAGTTAAATCAGGTTCCAAAATTGACCTTGTATCTCCTCTATTGTCAAGCACGCCAATTATTGCAATTTTTACTCTATTAATATCCGGAAATTGTTCATTAGTGTGAAGTATAAGTTTACTCCCCAAATGCTGAGAATTTAATCCGCTTAATAGTTCTAAAACTTCTTCACTAATAGGTTTTAAATAATCAAATTCCATTTACTATTTCTTTTTAGCAGTTGGTTTCTTGGTGGTATTTTTTTTTGCAGCCGTTTTCTTAGAAGGTGCTTTTTTTGCTATTATTTCTTGAACTTCTGCTAAAGTTAAACTTGCCGCATCAATTTCTTTTCCTAATTCTATTTTTAATTTTCCTTTTAAGATTACCGATCTTCCCCAACGGGCTTTTTCAACAATTATTCCTTCTTCCCTCCAATGATGAAGAACTTTATCGATGTTTTTTTGTAATTTATCTTCGATTAATTCTTCAATATCAGACTGGGATAAATTATCAAAATTGTATTTTCTACTCACATTAATAAATACACCATTCCATTTGATAAATGGACCGAAACGACCAACTCCTTTTTGCACACCTTCACCCTTATATATTGCTATTGGCGCATCGGCAAGTGTTTTTTCGTCAATCAATTCTTGTGCTCTTTCAAGGGTTACATCGGTTGGATTTTCTCCTTTAGGCAAAGAAATAAATGCAGATCCAAATTTAATATATGGACCATAACGGCCATTGTTAATTTCAATTTCTTCTCCTTTATAAATTCCCAAATTTTTGGGTAATAAAAATAATTTTAAGGCTTCTTCAAGGGTAATATTTCCTATATTTTGATCGGCCATTAGGCTTGCAAATTTTTTATCCTCATCGTCAGAAGCACCAATTTGAGCCATCGGTCCAAATTTTCCTAAGCGAACAGAAATTGGTTTACCACTTTCAGGATGAATTCCTAAAATACGCTCTCCACTTTCTCTTTCTGCATGTTCTTCAACTTGCTTAACTGAAGGATGGAATTCGTCATAAAATTCTTGCATCATTTTAGTCCAATTGACATTTCCTTCAGCAATTTCATCAAAATCTTGTTCGACTTTTGCAGTGAAATTATAGTCTAAAATATTTTCGAAATTTTTAACTAAAAAATCGGTTACAATCGTTCCAATATCGGTTGGAACTAATTTACCTTTATCAGAACCTGTATTTTCTTTAAGGATTTTTTCAGTTAGTTTACCTGATTGTAATACTAATTGAGTGTATTTACGTTCCTGACCTTCTAAATTTCCTTTTTCAACATACTTTCTATTAATAATAGTAGAAATTGTAGGCGCATAAGTTGAAGGTCTACCAATTCCTAATTCCTCTAATTTTTTTACCAAGGAAGCTTCTGTATATCTCGCTGCTGCTCTTGAATATCTTTCGGTTGCTGTAATATAATTGCAATCTAATTTTTCATTGACTTTCATTAAAGGCAACATTCCTTCTTGTTCCTCATCATCATCATCGTGTCCTTCAAGGTATACTTTTAAGAATCCTTCAAATAATAAAACTTCACCAGAAGCTGTGAAAATTTCTCCGTGATTATTCGCTTCAATTTTTACATTAGTACGTTCTAATTTGGCGTCACTCATTTGAGAAGCCAAAGTTCTTTTCCAAATTAAATCATATAAACGAGCTTGATCTCTATCTATATTAACCGTGTGGCGAGACATATCTGTTGGTCTAATGGCCTCGTGAGCCTCTTGAGCCCCTTTACTTTTATTTACAAAATTTCTAGGGTGAGAAAATTCAGCCCCATATGATTTTACAATTTCTGCCTGAGCTGCATCCATTGCGTCTTTTGAAAGATTTACACTATCTGTTCTCATGTAGGTAATTAGTCCCGCTTCATATAAACGTTGTGCTAATTGCATGGTAATTCCAACAGGAAAATACAATTTTCTAGCTGCTTCTTGCTGTAATGTAGAAGTAGTAAATGGTCCTGTTGGTGATTTTTTTGTAGGCTTAGTTTCTAAATCCGCTACCTTATATGTGGAACCTACATTTTTATTTAAGAAATCTTCGGCTTCTTTTTTAGTATTAAAATTTTTAGGCAATTTCGCTTTAAATGCTTTTCCTGCTTCGTTAATGAATTCGGCAACAATAGAAAAAGTAGCAGCGGCATTAAAATTTTGGATTTCTCTTTCTCTTTCTACAATTAAACGAACAGAAACCGATTGAACCCGACCGGCAGAAAGTCCGCCTTTAATTTTTCTCCATAAAACAGGTGAAAGTTCGTATCCTACTAAACGGTCTAATACTCTACGGGCTTGTTGTGCATTAACCAAATTATAATCGATTTCTCTAGGATTATCGATTGCTTTCAGAATTGCCGTTTTCGTAATTTCGTGAAATACAATTCTTTTGGTTTTGCTTTTATCCAATTTCAATTCTTCGGCTAGGTGCCACGAAATCGCTTCTCCTTCTCGGTCCTCATCACTCGCTAACCAAACCATATCGGCATTTTTAGCAAGTGTTTTTAATTTGGAAACCAATGCTTTTTTATCGGCAGAAACTTCATATCTGGGCTTAAACCCATTGGCAACATCTACCCCAATTTCTTTAGACGGTAAATCGGCAATATGACCATAACTTGACTCCACTTGGAAATCACTTCCGAGGAATTTTTCAATTGTTTTGGCTTTTGCTGGAGATTCTACGATTACTAAATTCTTTGTCATTGGATTGTATTTAACTGCGACAAAAGTATATGATTTTTTTAAATATTGCACTTTTGATTTTTTAAAAGTAGATAAATTACCAAAAAACATCCATTTATAAAGAGCATTTGAAATGAAAAATAATTTTAAATTGAATACTAAAACCTTCACATTAGCCCCGATAGAAGTGCAAAGCCCGGAACAAAAAAAGTGTTTTTCGTTTTATAATTTTATAGTAGCAACTAGAAGAAGCTAATTATAAAATCACAAAACAACACTTTTTTGTGAGGACTTGAAGCGGAAAGCAGGAATAGCTAGTTATATAATATAATGTTAATTCTTGAGCTGACAACTTGTCATATTTGTGTGAATTGCATTATCTTTGCATTTTTAAGTGAATAATGGGAAAAAAGATTGAAGAAAGTAAGCAAGGGGAAAGCCTTGTTTTAGAACATAAAGCTGAAAATAAAAAAAAACTTTATATAGAAAGTTACGGTTGTGCTATGAATTTTTCTGATAGTGAAATTGTAGCTTCCATTTTATTAAACGATGGTTATAATACTACCCAAACATTGGAAGAAGCCGATTTAGTTTTGGTTAATACTTGCTCAATTCGAGATAAAGCAGAGCAAACTATTCGCAAGCGTTTGGAAAAATACAATGCGGTGAAACGAATTAATCCGAAGATGAAAGTGGGGGTTTTAGGTTGTATGGCGGAACGATTGAAAGACAAATTTTTAGAGGAAGAGAAAATTGTAGATTTGGTTGTAGGTCCAGATGCCTATAAAGATTTGCCAAATTTATTAAATGAAGTTGAAGAAGGTCGAGATGCAATAAATGTAATATTATCTAAGGATGAAACCTACGGCGATATTTCCCCAGTTCGATTGATGAGTAACGGAATTACAGCTTTGGTTTCAATCACTAGAGGTTGCGATAATATGTGTACTTTTTGCGTAGTGCCTTTTACCAGAGGACGGGAACGAAGTAGAGAACCTAAAAGTATTCTTTCGGAAATTCAGGATTTATGGGATAAGGGATTTAAAGAAATTACACTTTTAGGTCAAAATGTGGATAGCTATTTATGGTACGGCGGTGGATTGAAGAAGGATTTTGCCAATGCCAGTGAAATTCAAAAGGCTACGGCAGTTGATTTTGATCAATTATTAGAAATGGTAGCGGTTGCATTTCCCAAAATGAGAATCCGATTTTCAACTTCTAATCCCCAAGACATGCATGAAAGTATATTGCACATTATTGCGAAATATGAAAATATATGCAAGCACATTCACCTTCCAGTTCAATCGGGAAGCAACCGAATATTGAAAGAAATGAATCGTTTACATACTCGCGGAGAATATATGGCTTTAATTGACAAGATTAGAACTATTATTCCTGATTGTTCAATTTCTCAAGATATGATTGCAGGATTTCCAACAGAAACTGAGCAAGATCATCAGGATACTTTGAGTTTAATGGAATATGTGAAATACAATTTTGGTTATATGTATTCCTATTCTGAACGCCCTGGAACATTAGCAGGACGTAAAATGAAAGATGATGTTTCTGAAGAAATAAAAGCAAAAAGATTGCAAGAAATAGTTGATTTACAACAAAAACACGCTTGGTTAAGAAGTGAAGAATTCATAGGAAAAACGGTAGAAGTTTTGGTTGAAAAGGTATCTAAAAAATCGACTGAGGAATTTTCTGGAAGAAATTCACAAAGCATTACTGTTGTTTTTCCAAAAGAGAATTATAAAATTGGAGATTTTGTAAATGTGAAAATTACCAATTGTACTAGTGGAACTTTAAAGGGCGAAGCAGTTGGATTTAGTAGATTGAATTAGAGTTTTTAGCCACGAATTTACATTTAAAATTAACGAACAATGACAAGAAAAAACATACTTATTGCACTAGTAACTTTTATTATAGGATTTGGTTCTACCTTTTATATAATCAGAACTTATTTCCCAAAAAAGAAAATAGAAAAAACAGAACAAGTTAAGGATACAGTAAAAAAGTAGAAAAATAATAAAAGTTGAAAGTTTTAGGGTTCAGAGTTATTCATAAAGAGAATTTATTAAACCTTAAGAATATATAACTTTAATAATAAACTATGGAAACAATTCAATCAACAAAACAACGGTTTGGAATTATTGGGAATGACCCAAAGCTAAACCGAGCAATTGAAAAGGCTATTCAAGTGGCACCAACTGACATTTCAGTACTGGTAACCGGAGAAAGTGGTGTTGGAAAAGAGAATATTCCAAAAATTATACATTCCCTTTCTCATAGAAAACATGGAAAATACATTGCCGTGAACTGCGGTGCTATTCCTGAAGGAACTATTGATAGCGAACTATTTGGACATGAAAAAGGATCTTTTACGGGGGCAACTGGAACTCGAGAAGGTTATTTTGAGGTTGCCGATGGAGGAACTATTTTTTTAGATGAAGTGGGCGAATTACCCTTAACAACTCAAGTACGGTTACTAAGAGTTTTAGAAAATGGGGAATTTATCAAAGTTGGATCTTCACAAGTTCAAAAAACAAATGTGAGAATTGTAGCTGCGACCAATGTGAATTTATTTGATGCTATTGATAAAGGTAAATTCAGAGAGGATTTATATTATCGATTGAGCACTGTTGACATTGCGCTTCCTCCGTTACGAGAACGAAAAGATGATATTCACCTATTATTTAGAAAATTCGCGTCTGATTTTGCTCACAAATATAAAATGCCAGCCATAAAATTAGATGATATTGCCATTCAAACTCTATTACAATTTAGATGGAGTGGTAATATCCGACAATTGCGAAATGTAGCAGAACAAATTTCAGTATTAGAAACTAATCGCGATATAACTGCTTCAACTTTACAATCTTATTTGCCGGATGAAACTACTAATTTACCTTCAGTAATTAAAGATAAAAAAAACAAAAGTGATTTTAGAGATGAAAGAGAAATCTTATATAAGGTACTTTTTGACATGAAAAGTGACTTACATGATTTAAAAAAACTAACCTTGGAATTACTAAAAAATGGCGCTACTAAAGTTCAGGAAACTAACCAGAATTTGATACAAAAAATATATGGTAGTAAAGAAAGTGACAACGAAATTGAATTTGAAGAGCAAGAAGAATTAGCTTTAATTCCAGTAGCTAAAAAAGTTGAAATCGGAGAATTTAAAGAGCAAGAAGACAACTATTTATTTGCCGAAACTGTTGAAGATATTGAAGAGGAAGTATTAAGATTAGAACAGAAAGAAATTGAAATGATCAAAAAGTCATTAGAAAAAAATAAAGGAAAAAGAAAAGCCGCTGCAGATGAATTAGGTATTTCTGAAAGAACGCTATACCGAAAAATAAAGCAATTTGATCTTTAAAAAGGTAATTGTAAAATGTCAATTATTTTTGAATATCTTTGAAATTTATAACTGTAATGAAAAAAAATAACTTCATAATCGCATTATTAATATTACTTACTTTCAGTAATTGTTCTGTTTATAATTTTACAGGAACTGGAAAAATTGATGCAAAGTCCTTTCAAGTGAATTATTTTCAAAATAACTCGCCATTAATTGAGCCTGGAATTGAGCGAATATTTACACAACGTTTGCAAAATTTAATTCAGAATCAAACCAACCTGAACTTAACCAATTCTAATGGAGATTTAGTTTATGAAGGAGAAATTGTTGATTATAGGGTTAGCCCAATGACCGCGACCGCAGATCAAAGAACTGCACAAAACAGATTGTCAATTACTGTAAATGTAAGGTTTACAAATAAAAATAAAGAAACCGACAATTTTGAAAAAAAATTCTCTTTTTTTAACGATTATGATGGAGCAAATCAATTAGTAGGGGCAAAACTTACAGAAAATTTAGATATTATTTTTGAAAGAATTACTCAGGATATTTTCAATGAATCGTTAGCAAAATGGTAATCTACTGATTATTTTAAATGAATATAACCGAATACTTAAATTTAATAAACAATCCAAACGCTATTAATGACAAGCAAACTTCGTCATTGGAAAAAATAGTGGCGGAATTTCCCTATTTTCAGAGCGCAAGGGCGTTACGATTGAAAGGCCTTTATAATGAAGAAAGTTTTCGTTATAATTATGAATTAAAGAATACTGCTGCCTTTACTTCGGATCGTGCCATTTTATTTGATTTTATCATTTCAGATACTTTCACAAAAATTGATAAAAATAGTTACAATAAAAAATTAGCTGAAATAAATGATATTGATGTTGATGCAACAGAGTTAATATTTAAAGAAGAGAAAATTGGTTCAAGAGAAAATTCATTAGAACAATCTATATTAACTTCTATAAAAAAGGCATCACTATCGGAAGTTTCTAATTCAAGTTCATCAATTGAAGAAAAATTGAACATTGGAAAACCATTACTATTTTCGCCAACAGAGAAATATTCATTTGAAGAGTGGTTGCAATTATCAAAAATTTACCCAATTGTTAGAGAAAATAATGCTTTAAAAGAAGAAAAAACTACAACAATTGACCCTGTAAAACAGAAAAAAATTGATTTAATTGATAAATTTATTGAGGCGAATCCAAAAATTCCACCAATTAAAAAAGATACAGAACCTAACATTAAATTAGAGCCAAGTTCAGAGAATAGTCAGTATTTAATGACCGAAACATTAGCGAGGGTATATCTAGAGCAAAATAAATATGACAAAGCGATACAAGCTTATGAAATATTAATTTTGAAATATCCAGAAAAAAGTAGTTTCTTTGCAAACCGTATTTCGGACATTAAAATTTTACAACAAAATAATAAATAACAATGAGTACATTTTCAATTTTTTTAGTATTAATAACAATAGTATGT
>CALPMA020000008.1 GCA_943324545.2 Chitinophaga pinensis | reverse complement strand
TGATGTAAAAACGACGCATGCAGGAAATATCTGGGTTGGTCGGACGCGGTATGACACAGATTATTGGTTGGGTTACATAGCCAATGTCATTGTTTACAATCGCGTACTTTCTACCCAAGAGATCGCTGCTAATTATAATGCAACTATTGGCAGGGTAACTGGGGCATCATCCGCTTCCGTCATAAGCACAGTCACCAATTCGATCGTACTGAGCTCGGCCGCAGGGACGAATAGTCAGTCAGTATGTAATAGTACACCCATTACTAATATCACCTATGCAACAACCGGAGCAACCAATGCAACAGTTACAGGACTTCCAAATGGGGTATCGGGTACGTGGAATAATAATGTGGTCACGATTAGTGGAACACCCTCTCAAGCGGGTACATTTAATTATACGGTTACCTTGGTTGGTGGATGCAATCCTACAACTGCTCAGGGAACAATGGTAGTTAATTTGACGAATAATACGATTTCATTAATCTCAGCTACAGGAACAAATAATCAATCGTCATGTAGAAATGCAACTATAACGAACATTACGTATGCAACGACCGGAGCAACCAATGCCACAGTTACAGGACTTCCTCAGGGTGTATCGGGTATTTGGAATAATAATGTGGTAACGATTAGTGGAACACCTGTACCAACTTCTGGCACTTTTAATTATACAGTTACGTTGACTGGTGGATGCGGCACTATTACGGCGAATGGAAGTATTGCAATAAATGCTAATGCTGTACCTAGTGTCCCAACTTCTCTTACTGGCGATGGCTGTGCAAATAATAGAACCACGCTAAATTCAACGAACACATTTACTTCCTATGCATGGTTTTTAAACGGTTCTGAAATTTCAAATACAAATACCCGGACCTACAATCCCTCATCGGCTGGAAACTATTATGTTCGGGTGTATAATGGTACCTGCTACGGAACCTCTTCCGACATAACAATTAATACATGTGGAATTACCCAAACAGGTAAAGTGAGTGCGACAGAATACAATAACATGATTAATACATTAGGAGGAGCTGCAAATACCGCTAATAAAGGAGTCGATGATCGAGGCTTGATACTCAATGTGCCTAATTAAATTAAGTGAGGTTCAAAATAGATTAATATAGTAGGTTATTGAGTCCATAACTATTGGAAAGCTAAGAGAAAAAGTTTTTGTAATTTTTTAAAATAAAAAAAACGGCTAAAATTACTTTTAGCCGTTTTTGATTTTAGTAGCCTGTTCAGATGAAATCTCGAACCATTTGCTGAAAGATTATGAGCGATTTTTGATGTTTTACGAAGGCTCTAATTGAGCGGCATTTAACATAATTTTATTATTATCCACGGTTAATTTCGTTTTATTATTTTTTCATAAATTTTTTTTTTCTAATTTAATATAAGAATTTTATTAATTTATTTTTAAATCACATTTTAATTTATATATTTGCCTATCTGTGTTCGAACACGCAAAATAAATTGATATTACGCAAACTAAATACTAATCAAATAAATAACCAATTATGAATATAAAATTACACTATACTTTTTATTCAAGAATTAAAAATGCAATGGTACTTTTCGTATTAATGGCATTTAGTACATCTGTAAATTATGCTCAAACAACAATTGTATCTGATGATTTCAATAGAGCAACACTTTCACCAGGTGGAACTCCATCGTTAACATACTCTACTTTGTTAACCGGGATTGCCACTTCGGCAACTGTAGTTACAACAGCACCTGATTACCGATTGCAAATTATAAATGGTGTAGCGGCAGGAACCGCAGGTCGTTCTTCGGCAATGTCTGTCATGCCAACGGTATCTAATTTTAATAACACGTTGCGTAATAACACGCAATTGGTTACTTGGTCATTTTCAATGCGTCATAACAGAAGTTCTGGGACGACTATGTCGGGTTTTGGTGCGGGTCAATGGGGGGTTGCTACAGTAATTGCCTGCGATAATGCCGATCCAACAGCAGCTACTGCAAAAGGTTATGCGGTTGTAATGGGGGGAACAAATACTTTGGCAACCTATGATTTGGTTAGTTTTTCAAATGGTTTAAATTTAAATACCAATATGGTTTCTATGATTACTGGTATCACATTGGCTAGTTTTAAAAACGTGGTGAGTATTAAAGTTACTTATGATCCAGTATCTAACAAATGGAACATGTACCAAAAAGATGAAAGTTCAGCCGTTGCCACTACTGCTTATCCTGATCCAAACGCTATATCTGTAGCCGCGATTGGCGAAGTAACTGATACAGCAGGGCATGTAAGTAGCTCCTTAGCCAATTTTGGTTTTATGTTTATGCACGGAACAACTCTAAATAATTCTGCCTTTTTCGATAATTATAAAGTTACTGTTGGAGTTCCAACTATTTATTCCTACTATTTGGCAGCAAACTCCTCTTGTACTAATTTAAATAACTGGTGGTCAAATACAAATGCATCATCGGGAACACATCCAACTGATTTTGCTGCCGCCAATCAAATTTTTAATATTTTCAATAGTGGAGCCACCATTAGTTCTGATTGGACAGTGAACGGAAGTGGAAGTAAAGTAGTCTTAGGAAATGGAACTACAGCAAATAGTTTAATAATTCCTGCAACTGCTTTTTTTAATGGTAAAATAGATTTAGCAGCCTTAAGTACATTAACTATTAGTCATGTAACTACTTTACCTACATTAAACCTAATTTCCCCAACATCTTCAGTGAATTATAATGGCGCTGCTGATCAAGTAATACAAACAGGTACTTATGGAAATTTAGCTATAAATACTGTTGGAATAGGAAATGCTTCAGGAGCTATTACAGCTGTTGGGAATTTAACCATTTCAAGTGCTTCAACATTAAATATGGGCGCCAATAAATTATTGGGAGTTGGAACAGTTAGCGGAACAGGAGCAATTAAAACGCAATATTCTTCTTCTTCAGCAGCATCTGCTTTTCCAGCAGATATCAACTGGCCATTTTCAGTTTTTTATAATAGTTTAACATCAGTACAATCTATTGTGCAAGGAACCTACACTAATTTAGATATTACGGGTGGTGGACCAAGAAATTTATTAGCGGCTGTGATTTCTGTTTCAGGAAATTTAAATGCTGAAGCTGCCGTATGTACTCCTGCTACAAGTGTTATAAATTATACAGGAACTACTGCACAAACTATAGGAACCGTTTTCCCTGGTTTTTCAATGAAAATTGCTAATTCTAGCACTTCAGGAGTTTCACTAACTGCTTCAAATATTGCTTCAATAACTAGCGCTACCAATTTAGAATTAGCAGGTAATTTGAGTTCAGGTGGTTTCAATCAAACTTTTGGTGCAATATCGCTTTCAGGGAATTCAATAGTAACATTAGGAACTGGTTCGCATGCATTAAATTTTGCTGATAGTAGTACTTCTTTTTGGGACTCAACTAAAACTTTAGTAATTAAAGGATGGACTGGAACTCCTGGGGCTTCAGGAACTGCTGGTAAAATATTTTTCGGAGCCAATGCTGCGAGTTTGTCAACCGCTCAGTTAGGCGCTATCTCTTTTCAAGGATTTACGGGAAAAACGTTATTGGCATCAGGTGAATTAGTACCAGCTGCTTTGGGAATACAAGATCACAATTTGGAAAACCTAAAATTGTATCCTAATCCCGTGGCTGACTTCTTGAATTTAACCAACGATGCTGAAATTTCCGAAGTAAACGTATTTAATTTATTAGGACAAAAAGTAATTAGTTTGAATCCAAATGCGATAACTTCAGCTATAGATATGAGTAATTTATCACCATCAGCATATTTTGTAGAAGTGATTTCATTAGGAAATAAAGGAATATACAAAGTGATTAAAAAATAATATTTAAAGTACAGGTTCTATATAAAAAACCTCGACTTCATTCGGGGTTTTTATTTAGTAGTATATACAATACCAATTATTTTGTTTATGAAAAAATATTTATTCAATAGCAATCCTTTTAAGTGGTTTATCCTTCTATTTCTTTTGATTTCCAATGTATCAAATGGAGCTATTTATTACATTGATTCTGTAGCAGGATCTGATACCAATAATGGGACTTCCGAAGTAACTGCATGGAAAAACATTTCTAGAGTTAATAGCATTACATTATCTTTAGGTTCAAAAATTTACTTGAAATGTGGCAGTGTTTGGAACGGACAGCAATTAAAATTTGGCGGTTCAGGAACAGCGGCTTTTCCAATTATTGTGGATCAATATGGAACAGGAGCAAAGCCAAGATTGAATGGTGACGGAATTTCTACAGCCAATCAAGGAGTGGTTTATTTATACAATCAAGATTATATTGAAATTAATAATCTGGAAATTACCAATTATCCGGTTTTACCAGCAACTACAAATCCGAATAGTATTTTCTTCGTAGGATTATACTCAACTTCTGGAACCAATCCAAATCCTTATGGAGGTGATCGACGCGGAGTGATGGTAGCCCTTGTGGATAAAGGAGTTTGTAATCATATTTATTTAAAAAACTTAAATATTCATCATATAAAAGGGCAATTAGGCAATGGATCTACAGCTGTAAATGGGGCGATACCAAAAAGAACAGGTGGAATTTATTTTGCGGTTCTTAATGAAGCTTCTACAAGTAATTCAAGATTTAACGATGTTTTAATTGATGGTTGTACTATTAGTTATTGTGAAAACACCGGATTGGCATTTGACAATGAAGACAATGTTTACTATCCTGGAGGAACGGAATTGGCGTTGTGGACTGCGAGAAAATTCACTAATATTAAAGTAAGTAACAACGTTATTCATCACATAGGTAAAAACGCCATGATTATTCGTTGTACTGACGAAACCGGCCTAATAGAATACAATACTTGCTATGAAACCGCCGTTGGAACTACTGGAAACACGATGTTCTCTGCTAGAGCAAAAGGAACTGTTTTTCAATACAACGAAGGTTATTATAACCGTGCTACTACCCAAAATGTCGATCCGGGGAATATAGATGGTAGCATGTACGATCCCGATTTTGGAAGTGTAGGTGTTATTTTTCAATACAGCTACAGTCATGACAATTCACAAGGAATTTATTGGGGTTGCAATACCCGTGGTTCTAATAACAACACCACAGGTATTCCTGATCCGGAAGATGTGGGTTGTACACTAAGATATTGTATTAGTCAAAATGATTTGGGTGATTTGGTCTTTTTCAATTATTCTTCTGCAGGAAACGAAATTTACAACAATGTTTTTTATATAAAATCAGGAACGAGTCCAAGTATAATTCATGAAAACAGTGGGAACAATCACACCTATAATTATTTTAATAATATAGTTTACAATTTAGGAAATGGAAGTTATTCATTTGGAACCACTGGGCAAACAAGAAACATTCAAAACAATATTTTCTATGGCACCCACCCTTCAAACGAACCTGCAGACCCTAATAAGTTAACCACCAATCCTTTATTTGTAAATCCAGGACAAGGAACCGCGGGAATAAATGCATTATTAGACGGTTATAAGTTACAAGTTAATTCACCGGCATTGGCAAGTGGGAGAGTTATTACTACGAACGGAGGTAGAGACTTTTGGATGAATAATGTCAATTCTATTACGGCACCCAATCGAGGCGCTTATCAAGGCGCTGGGTTATTATCCAATGAAAGTTGGGAATCGAATTCTGTTAAGGTATATCCTAACCCAGTAAAAGGAATTTTAAATTTATCATATTCAGAAGCTATTAATAGTGTAAAAGTGATCAATATGCTTGGGCAAGAATTGTTGAGTAAAGAGGTAAATGCTGCAACTGCTCAAATAGATTTATCTAATTTTACCAATGGTACTTATATCATTCAAATTACAATTGGAAGCACAGCCAAAACAGTTAAGGTTATAAAAATATAGTTTAGTTTATAGTTTGATTAATTGAGCCACGCTTCTAGCGTGGTTTTTTTATATTTATTTATGAATTATTAATTTATTGAAAACACGATAATTATTTATTTCATAATTAATCAATTTCTTTTTTACAAATACTAATTATTATCATCAATAATATTTGATTAATTCATTTTTTATTTGTTAATTTGTTTTTCAAGTGTGTACGAACACGCTTTTTTAATCATAAATTATGTGTTCGAACACGTAACTTTAAAAAATATACTTAATTATGAAAAAAATAGTACAAAAAAAATACAACTTCACCTTGCTAAATGTATTGATAGTAATATTAGTCATGTTAGTAGGTAGCAATTCTTTTTCCCAACAAGTATCTGTAACGCTTCCTTTGGGAACAACAACATGGACTCCTCCTACAGGCGTAACTTCCATCCAAGTCGAAGCTTGGGGCGGCGGCGGCGGTGGCGGCGGCTCAACCTCTTCAGCAGGAAGGTGCGGAGGTGGTGGTGCTGGAGGTAGTTATGTAAAATATACTAATGTTTCCGTAACGAATACTGCATATAATATAACAATAGGCGCTGGAGGAGCGGCAGGTGGTAATAGTTCATCTTCAAGTAATGGTGGGAAAGGATTTGATACAACTGTTACTTTTGGAACAACAACAATAACTGCGGTAGGAGGTTTTGGAGGTAATGGTACAAGTCTTGGTACTAATACTAATAATGGTATTGCTACCGCTGGTAATGGAGGACCAAAAGTTACAACTGGAAACTCATCTGGCGCTGCACTTTCTTTTTACGGTGGTGCTGGTGCCAACGCAGTTGCATCTACAAGAAGTGGCGGCGGCGGCGGCGCAGCAGGGGAACTTTCAGATGGTGGTGATGCAAGCTCAAGTGCAGTTACTGGAGGATTATATGGAGGTGCAAATACATCTCCGTATGGAACAGGAGCTAATGGAAATAACACAACTAACGGCAGCCCTGGAATACTTCCTGGAGGCGGCGGTTCAGGTGGCTATACTACCTCTACTTCAGGAAAAACGGGTGGTGCTGGCGCACCAGGTCAAATAATTATTAGTTATACACCAGTTACACCTACTATAACTTTGTCTGCTTCAAGTCTATCAGGTTTTGGCTCATCTTCAAATTCAGTTTCTACTTCGCAATTTATAAATGTAAGTGCTGTTAATCTTACGACTAACATTACTGTTTCAGCTTCAACAAATTTTGAGATTTCTACCAGTTCTACTTCGGACTTCGGAACTTCTGTAGCTATTCCTTTTGGGTCAGGAACAGTTACAGCAACCCCAATTTATGTTAGGGTTAAATCTGGTGCTAATGTTGGGCTCTTGTCAGAGGCAATTACTTTTGCTAGTGCTTCTGCAACAACACAAACACTAACTTGTTCAGGAACTGTGGTTACTAATTATTATTATAAAGGCACCGGTTCGTTAGCAACACTTTCAAATTGGGGAACTAATTCTGATGGTACTGGAACAATCCCGCCTGATTTTGGCTCTGCCACTAACTACCAATCATTTATTATTAGAAATACTTCATCAGTAGAAACTGATGCTCCATTTACAATTGGTAATGTAACTAGTAGTGTAAATAAACTAGTTATTGGAGATCCAACAACAACAGCCGTAAGTTTAACAATTAATTTATCGTATCCAATAACTTTTGGTCTAGGAACAAAACTTGATATTACTGCTGCTAGCTCTGGAAATAACGAAGTAATTTTCAAAAATACTTCTGCTACTATACCTGCTTTAGGTTTAATTGATTCCTCGGCAAATATTACTTATGCAAATGGTTCTACTGGAATCACAGGTACACCCTGCAATACTTTAAAAATAACCAATAACACAGCCGTAGCACTTACCTCTACTCCAAATTGTAAATATTTAATAGTAGATTCGGGTTCTTCAATAGTTGCCCCTTCAAGTTCATTTATAACTATTTTAGGTGGTGGTAATGCAATAATTAACGGGTCAATTTCTGGAGCAAGAAGTCAAGGTATATTTACTACGGATGCTGCCAACAAAGGTACTATTTATGGGGTTGATCTCAATACTCCAATTACTCTTGGTGCAAATTCTACAGTAATTTACAATAGATCTTCTGCACAAAATATCTCGCCATTAAATTATGCAAACCTAACGGTTACTATTAATAATGCTCAAGGAACCCTAACAGGATCTGCGACTGTAAATGGCATTCTATCTTTAATTTCGGGTTCATTAACAACAGGAGCAAACAATCTTATTTTAGGCAATAATGCCTCGGCTGTTTTTGGTCCAGGTACCGCTTTAAATATTACTGGAGGCACAACCAATTTTAATGGGCGACCTGTAACTTTGCAATCAACTGCTATAGGAACTGCAAGAATTGGAACAATTACTGGAACTTTATCTGGAGCAACTAACGTAACCGTAGAACGCTACATTCCTGCCAAACGGGCTTGGAGAGCTTTGACATCTCCTGTTAACACTACTAATTCGATTAACGCCAACTGGCAAGAAGCTGGAACTGGAAACGGTATTAATGGTTTTGATATTTGGTCAAATGCTGGCGGAACAGGTATTATTTCAGGAGGAACTGGAAATTCTTTATTAAGTTACAATTCTTCAAACAATACTTGGTCTGGAATTACAGATACTACCACTCCTAGCTCTTTACTTTCTAGTTCAGTTAATAAACCTTTTATGGCATTTGTAACAGGTCCGTTCGGATCTAATAATGTTACTACTAGTGCCAGTGCAACTACAATTAGAGCAACAGGTTCATTATTTACTGGTAATCAAACATATGCTAGTACAGCTACTCAATATACTTTTATTGGCAATCCGTATGCAAGCCCTCTAGATCCAGCATTAATGCTTAATGATGCTGATAACGCAGCTTTTGGCGGTAATATTTGGGTTTGGGATGCCAATGCTACTGGTTCAAACACTGTTGGAACTTATAATTTATTTAATAGTGGAACGTATACTAATGTTACTTCAAATCCAGTTGTTACTTCAGGAACACAAATTCAATCAGGTCAAGCGTTTTTCGTAAAATCTGCTGCAGGTGGAACTTTTACAATTAAAGAAGCTCACAAAGGAACTACTTTTAGTAATGCCGTTTTCAGAACTGCTGCCCCAGAATTACTTCGTGTTGGATTGTACAAACAAGTCAACAACGAGTGGTCGGGTCGTGATGGTGCAATGACAGTTATTCTATCTGATGCTGCTGCCAATCAATCTACAAATAAAATGGCCAATAGTACAGAAAATATTGCTTTCACTAAAAACGGAGCAAATTTTGCAAGTAATCACCATTTACCATTAGTTGCTTCAGATGTTTTAAATGTAAAAGTTTGGAATACTACTGCTGGAGCTAACTATAAATTGAAATTAAATACCGAAGAATTTTCTGCTACAAATTTAGAGGCAACTCTAGAAGATTTATTCACCAATTCTAGAACTCCTTTAACTTTAGATGGTTCTGCAGTGGAATATCCATTTACGGTAACAACTGATGCTTTAAGCACTGGTGATCGTTTCAGAATTGTATTCCAAACATCAGCTTTGGGTATGAATAATCCAAAGGCAAATGGTTTCAGCATTGTTCCGAACCCAGTAACTGGAGATTCATTCCAAGTGAATTTAGGAAGTTTGGCTACAGGAATTTATTCTTATACTATTTGTAATGCAATCGGACAAGAAGTAGAAAAAGGAAATATCCAAAACGCAACTCAAAACACCAATTATGAAGTAAAAATGAGCAATGCGGCAACAGGCGTTTATATCATGAAAATTAAAGGAAGTGATAACTCAGTGTTTACTGCTAAAATAATTAAAAAATAAGAAACATGAAGACAACTATAAAATCAATCGTACTCACCTTTTTGTTATTTAGCAATTCACTGCTTTTCGCACAAGACAACCCACTTGATCCAGGACAAGACCCTGGAGCAACGGTGCCCATCAATGATTATATTATCCCAATGATTGTTTTGGGAATAGCATTGAGCTTCTTCTTAATCAAAAAGAAAAAGACAGTTTAAATAAAATAAAAAACCACGCTATAAGCGTGGTTTTTTTATATGATTTAATTTTTAAACATTTTCCCTCACTACAATATCCACTTTAACATAATTGAGATGGACATCTAATTCTTGTTTAAGAGCTAACGTTTTATATAGTTTTTTAATTCCTAAATAGCCTTGTTTTTCGGGTTTTTGATTGATTAAAAAATCGATATAACCTTCATTTAGTAAATCTACATTTGGTTTTAATAAATCGTAACCGATAACTCTAATATCTTTCAATTTATTTTCTTTAATAAATTGAGCAACTATATGAACCCTTGAATTTAAAACAAAAACGGCATCAATTTCTTTGAACATTTCAATTTTAAGGTCGTTTTTGACTGAATCTTTAATGCTTATTTCAGTAAAATTGTATTTTGGTAATTTTGATTTGTAATCTTCAAAATAGGAATAAAAACCTTCTATTTTTTTTAGATTAAAAATAGTTTTGGAGGTATTTTCAATGTTACTGGTAATTTTTAATAGCATTACATTGGTTTCTGAGTTTACTCCGTAACTTATTAATTTTCCAGCTAAATAGCCGCTTCTAAAGGAGTCTTGTCCTACAAAAGAAACCTCTTTTATTTCTTCAATATTGGAATCAATTAGAACAATTGGGATGTTCTTTTTTTTGTATTCATTAATAAAATGGATTGATTCTTCATAAAATACCGGTGCAAATACCAATCCATCATATTCCAGTTCTAATAGTTTCGCAGCTGTTTCATTAAAGGAATGGTTGTCGTATTTGAAGAAAAAATAGTCAATTTTAAAACCGTAGTTTACAAATTCAGTGGCTGCTTTGGAAATTCCTTTCAATGGCTCATCCCAATAAGTAAATCCGTCTTCTTTTAATATTAAAACTGCAATTTTAAATTTTTTGTTTAAAACTAAATTGCTTGCAAATTCATTTTTTATATACCCATACTCTTTTATTAGCGCATTGACTTTGTCCACATTTTCCTGGCTTACACGGCCTCTATTGTGGATAATCCGGTCAACTGTTCCAGTAGAAACATTGGCCATTTTTGCTATTTTCTTTATGGTAATTATGGCTTTCTATTTTTTAAAAATTATAAGCAAATATAACGTTTTTTTATTTTCTCAAAATTCAAATTTAGTAGTAAAATTGTCTAAATCTACTAAAAGTACTTCTGTAGTTTTAATGAATATTGTAATATTACTTTTTGTAAATTATTTTTTAAAGAAATATTAGGAATTTAAATCATTTTGTATTTAATTTGCTTTTTATGTGTACGAACACGCAATCAGTACGTGTAAAATAATTAACCTAATTAATCAAACCAAAAACTAACCAAATTCAAAAATTAAAATGAAAAAAAAATTAGTACTATTATTGTTGCTATTTGCTTCATTAAGTTATTCACAAACGGGGAAAATAGTTGTTTCAGGAACCGTAAGTGATTCTAAAGGAAGTGCATTAGCGGGTGTTACTATTACTTCCAGTAATAAAACTACCACCACATCTGACCTTCAAGGGAATTATGCCATTGCTGTTTTAAACGATCAAGCAACACTTAAATTTTCTTACATTGGATTTTTATCCCAAACCAAAACCGTAGGGTCAAACAAAACGATAGACATTACTCTTCAAGAAGACAAAAAAGAATTGGAAGAAGTGGTGGTTGTTGGTTATGGTTCACAACGCAAAAAAGATGTTACTGGTGCTATTTCTTCAGTTAAAGTAAAAGACATGTTGAATATTCCTACAACTAGTGTTGCTGAAATGCTTCGTGGTAGAGTTTCAGGAGTTCAAGTAACTATTGGTTCTTCAAGACCAGGGAGTGGTTCTGATATTTTAATTAGAGGAAAACGCTCTCTTTCAGGAAGTAATTCTCCTTTATTTATTGTTGATGGAGTTCCAGTTTCAGATATTGACGATTTAAATGCGAATGATATTAAAAGTGTCGAAGTTTTGAAAGATGCTTCTTCTCAAGCAATATATGGTGCTCGAGCTTCTGCCGGTGTAATTTTGGTAACTACCAATCGAGGTTTGAATGGAAAAACTCAAATTGAATTTAGTACTGCAACTACATATGAAACGCTAAAAAAGAATTTCAGCTTAATGACTGGTCCTGAATGGATTTCAATGATATTAGCAGGGCAAAATGATTTTAGACCACTTGATCAAGTAGAGCCGTATGTAATCGAAGCAGCTATTGGTGATCCAATGTTGTATAATAATTATTTAGCGGGAAGACTTACTAATTGGGAAAAAGAATTGATTAAACCGGCTCAAATGAATTCCTATAATTTAGGTATTAAAGGGGGGAGTGAAAAAACAAAATACAGCTCAAGTTTAAATTATACCAAACAAGATGGTATGATTATGAATTCTAGTTATGAGAGAGCAACAGGTAGATTAAATGTGGATCACTCTATTTCAAATTCATTAAAAATAGGAACTAATATTTCATATACACTTTCTACACTTAATGGTGAAGACGGAATTACCAACGGAAGCTCTGGAAGTTCTAACATGTATCAAAAAGCATTTACGTTTTCACCATATGCAAATCCGTATGATCAAAATGGAAATATAGCTCAATACGTTACTACCGATTTAAAATACAATCCGCTATGGAATAGCCAACAAGCTTCAGATCAAAGATTCACCAATAGATTATTGTTGAATTTATTTGCAGAATGGGAGATTGTAAAAGGGTTGAAATACCGTTTGAACACTAGTTATAATGCTCGAAATGAAAATAGAGAAAGTTATGAATCTAGTTTACACGAAAGAGGAAGAGCGGTTAACGGTTGGGGACAACTAAAATTTGGAACCGATAAAGAATGGTTAGTTGAAAACATTTTAACATATAATAAAGACTTAAACGAAACCAATAGATTTGATGTTACTTTAGTTCAAAGTGCGAACAAATTTAGAAATGAAGGGTTCACTCAAACGGCTAAAAATTTCCTAACTGATTATTTTGGAGCTAATGGTTTTAACAATGCCTCAGTATTTGGTGTGCCTAGCCGTTCAGTTACTAATCGTCAAATTCAATCTTATTTAGGAAGAGCTAGAGTTACTTTATTAGACAAAGTGGTACTTTCAGCATCTTTAAGATATGATGGTTCTTCAGTTTTTGGTACTGAAAATAAATGGGGATTGTTCCCATCTTATTCTGCAGCATTAAAGCTGAATGATGATAATTCGGAAACTGTAAATAACTTAAAATTCAGATATAGTTATGGTGAAGTTGGTAACCAAGGAATTGGTGCTTATCAAACGACTTCAACAACTAGTCAATCAGAATTTATATTTGGCCCTGGACCAACTTACTCTGTAGGTTTATTACCTGGAAATGTAATGCCAAACCCATTCTTGAAATGGGAAAATTCAGCTTCTCATAATGCTGGATTTGATTTTGGTTTCTTTAACAATGCTATTTCTGGAAGTTTGGAGGTTTATACAACCAAAACTACAGATTTATTAGTATATAAAACGTTACAAGCTTCCTCTGGTTATTCTTCTCAACTCTCAAATTTAGGAGAAGTTCAAAACCGTGGAGTTGAATTACAATTGAGCTCAACACCCATAAAGTCTAAAGATTTTACTATGGCAGTTAATTTGACTTTCAGTCAAAATAGAAATAAAATTATCAGTATAGATGGAAGGGTGGATGCCAATGGAAACCCATTAAGCCAGCCAAATAATAACTGGTTTATTGGTCACCCAATGGATTGTTACTATGAATATAGATTTGATGGAATTTTCAATAACATCGAAGAAGTTCGTGCATCTGCTCAAGGTAGAGATGTTTCAGGAAATCCATTGCCAGACGCTCAATTACAAGCAAAAGTAGGTTCAATTAGAGTTAAAGACGTAAATGGCGACGGTATAATTACTGAGGCTGGAGATCGAGATATTATAGATGCAACCCCGGATTGGATTGGTTCATTTTCTACTAATTTTAATTATAAAGGATTTAATTTATTACTTGATTTTTATACTGTTCAAGGGATTGTTAGAAACAACACCTATTTATATGATTATAATGACGGAGGAACTAACAGTGGTAGATTAAATGGAATAAAAAGAGATTATTGGACTCCAACTGGATTAGGCCAGGAAGCGCCAATGCCTAGAACAAATTACTCTGATCCTTATGTTCGATCTATGGGAATTCAAGATGCTTCTTATTTCCGATTAAGAACACTTTCATTAGGATATACTCTTCCGAAAATGAAATGGTACGGTAAAGACAATCGTACTAAAATCAATGTATATGCTACCGCTACTAATTATTTTACTTGGACTAAATACCAATCATTTAGCCCGGAAAGTAGCCCAGCGAGTTATCCAGAACCTAAATTATTAACTTTTGGTATTAACGTATCATTATAAAAAAAATAAAAATGAAAAATAAGATTTTAATTTTAGCTTTTTTGTCGTTTTTGTTCAACGGTTGTTCGGACTTCTTAGTTGAAAAAAACGAAACTGATCTGTCAACGGATTTTATATATAACACACCCGATGGATTAGGATTTGCAGTTACCGCATTGTATTCTATCCAAAGAGATATGGGTAAAAAATTCGGAGAAAATGGAGGTAATAGCTCATTGCCTACAAGTGGATTAATGACAGGAGATGATATTACTTTCACTCGTGCAGGTGACGGGGATTGGTCTGGAACTGCTTGGTACGACCCAACAAAATTAACTCCAAATAATAAAGATGTTGAAGGATTTTGGTTGTACAATTACAGAATGATTGGTAAAGCCAATGAAATTATTTATTATGGACTTCAAATGGATCAAAACGATCCTAAAGTGAAACAAGCTTTAGCAGAAACCTATTGTTTTAGAGCACATGCTTATTTTAATTTATTAAGAAGATTCGATAATATTTATTTTACAACAATTCCAGTAACTCCTTACAATGTTAATGACCCAATTGATTATCAACCTGCCGATCAAGCTGTGGTAATGAACCAAATGAAACTGGATTTAAATTACGCAATCAATAATTTAGCATGGTCAACAACTCAAACAGGTAGATTTACTCAAGGGGCAGCTAGACACATAAAAGCCCTTGTTGACATGTGGCCAATAAATCAAAATCTAAGCACTATGGACTTGGATGATGCTATAGTACAAGTAGAAGCTATAAAAAGCCAATCTATGTATGCTTTAATGCCCGAGCCTAAAGATGTATTCACTCCAGCTTCAACTTCTTCACTTGGTGCAAAAATTAGCAACAGCGAATGTATATTGGTAGAACAATGGAGTAACCAAGTAGGTGGTGCGCCATCTAACTTGTCTGGAACTCAGTCAGGACATCGCTTTGCTTCTGCTACACTAACAAGATATGACAATAAAACTATAGTTTCAAGTCCTTCAGCATTATTGACAGATATGGAGCAAGGTGGCGTTTCTTGGGGTAGAATTTATCCAAATGACTATTTATTAGGTTTATATGACAGAGTAAACGACAAACGTTACAATCAATATTTCCGTCAGAATTTTACATTTAATAATATTCCAACACCTTTAACACGTAGATTAATTGTTCAATCTTGGGATATGAATTATTTATTGATAAATGGACAACCAAATCCTAATTTAGGAATTACAGTTCCCGCCAACGTAGCTGTGGGACAAACGCTAACATTTACTTTATCAAATGGTAGTATTGCCCCTAAATTTATGGTTAGTAATTATGCACTAGACATGCATCCATCTACCACTAAATATTTTGATAAATGGACACGAACTACAGTTGATAATCCTTCTTATAAAGATGTGGTAACGTATCGTTTAGCAGAAACATTCTTAATTGGTGCTGAGGCCTATTTGCGTAAAGGAAACCAAGCTAAAGCGTTAGAATTTTATAACAAAACTTGGGTAAGAGCTGGAAATGCTCCTAGAACTGCGGCATTGACACTTCAAGATATTCTTGATGAAGATGCTAGAGAATTGTCTCAAGAAAATTTAGGCCACAGATGGTATCTATTAAAAAGATTCGGGCCTACAACCATGAGCACTCAAATTAGAACCTATGCTGGATCTGACAATTATTTAAATAAAGTGGTTTACAGTAGCACAACTGGTAAAACTACTCTTGCTGCTGCAAATGCTACTAATGCTGCAAATTACATCTTAATTAGGTCTAATTTTGATGTTACAAGAAATATAAGATGGCCTATACCACAAAGCCAAATTAATGCTATGGGAGGAAATTATCCTCAAAATCCTGGCTACTAATAAATAATTAAATGAGGTAGTTTAATTTTAAACTACCTCATTAATAATAAATACAATACCATTTTTATACTCAAATGAAATATTATTCAATTCTTGCAATTTTCTGTTTTCAGTTTGTTTTTTCTCAAGGTTGTGATCCAAAAAAATACAATAATTGGGGTGCAATTAGCTATCAATCTATAAAAGTTGAAGCGAAACCATGGGTAAAAGGCAAAGAAACTTCTTGGGATTTTTTTGAAACCTGTATCGTAAAAAATATTGAGGGATTTAAACCGGTTAAATCAACTACTCCTACTGTTTTCGGAAGTGATGTTTCCAAAAAATTCAAGGCAACTGGTTTTTTTAGAACAGAGAAAATCGGAAATAGATGGTGGGTAATTGACCCATTTGGCTTCAAGAATATTAATGTTGGTATTACTTCATTGCGTCCCGGAAATTCAGAATTAAATCAAAAAGAATTTGCTAATAAATTTGGAAATAATGAGAAATGGATTGCTAATACCGCAGAAAATTTAAGATCATATGGTTTTTATGGAAGTGGTTCTTGGGGTGATGATGAAGTTATCCAAGAATATAATAAAACAGCAAAAATGCCACTTTCTTACACGCCAAATCTCAACTTTATGAGTGGGTATGGTAAGAAAAGAGGAGGGACGTATCAACTACCTGGAAATACTGGATATCCAAATCAATGTATTTTTGTTTTTGATGCTGAATTTGAAACCTATTGCGATGAAAGAGCACAAGAATTAACGAAATATGCCAATGATAAAAACCTATTTGGCTATTTTTCAGATAATGAAATGCCTCTTGGATTAGATAATTTAGAAGGGTACTTAACTTTAGAAGATAAATCGGATCAAGGGTATTTATTTGCTTCAAAATGGTTGGAACAAAAAGGAATAACAATTGATAAAATCAGCGATAAAGACCGAGCTGAATTTGCTGGTATAGTTGCTGATAAATATTATTCTATAGTTTCCAAAGCGATAAAAAAATACGATCCTAATCACCTTTATTTAGGAAGTAGAATTCATGGTGGAGCAAAAAAAATAGATTCAATTATTGCAGCTGCAGGAAAATATTGCGACATTTTATCAGTCAATTATTATGGCTACTGGACTCCCGATGCAGTGCTATTTGACATGTGGGATAGAGCCGCCAAAAAGCCTTTTATGATTACTGAATTTTATACTAAAGGAATGGATTCAGGGCTGCCAAATACTACCGGAGCCGGCTTTACAGTTAAAACTCAAACTGATCGAGGTTTTGCCTATCAAAACTTTTGCTTGTCATTATTAGCCAATAAATCTTGTGTGGGATGGCATTACTTTCGATACCAAGACAATGATCCTTCCTCAAAAAAAGCAGATCCTTCGAATGCCGATTCTAACAAAGGATTAGTAGATAATAGTTTTCAATACTACAAACCCCTCGTAAAACTTATGAAAGAACTTAACGAAAATAAATACAATTTAATAAAATTTCTAGAAACAGAATCAGATAAAATCAAGGCATTGGAACCATTAGATATCATTTTTGCTATTGGTCAATCCAACATGTCTGGACGTGCGCCAATTGATGATTATAGCGTGATTCCAAATGTATATTTATTCAATGAAGATGGAAATTTTGAACCGGCATCTCAACCATTAAATAAATATTCTAGTATTCGTAAAGAATTAAAAATTCAAGGGGTTACTTTAGCAAGAAATTGCATGGTTAATCTTCAAAAAGCACTTAATAAACCCTTGGGATTAGTAATGAATCCACAAGGTGGTTCTTCAATTAAATTATGGTACAAACCAGGAAAAGTGAATTATGATGCTTCAATTAAACGAGCTAAAGAAGCGCAAAAACATGGTAAAATAAAAGCGATTATTTGGAATCAAGGTTCTAGTGACAATAAAGAGGGCAAAGACGATAATTTTGCAACGTATAAAGCCAATTTAAAAGAGATGGTGGAACACATCAGACAAGATCTAAACGAACCTGAATTGCCTTTTATTTGTGGAGAATTATCAGAACGACCAGATTTTGCAGAATTCAATAAAGAAGTAATTCAAAAAGTAAAAGAGTACATTCCATTTAGCGATTTTGTAACTTCTGAAGGAACAAAGCTATTAGAAGATAACATCCATTTTGATGCGGAAAGCGCTAATAAATTGGGAGATCGATATGCTGAAAAAGTACTTCCATTTCTATTAAAGAAATAATTCAAAACTTCGTTTATTTAAAATTTCTGCTGATGAAAAATGCCTTGCTTTTATTTTTTATTTTATTAAGTAATGCATTCTTTGCAAATGTAACTTTGCCTGCTATTTTTTGTGATCACATGGTACTTCAACAAAAAAGTAATGTTAACTTTTGGGGAACCGCAGATCCTAATGAAACGATTACAATTTCAAATACGTGGTCTAAAAAAACAGCTACAATTACAGCCGATAAAAATGGTAAATGGAAAATAGAAGTTGCGACTTATAAAGCTAGTTTTAAAGAGCAAACCATTACTATAAAAGGGAATAACACCATTCAAATCAATCATGTACTCATTGGTGAAGTTTGGTTTACTTCCGGACAATCCAATATGGAATGGCCAATGAGAAAAGTGAAAGACGCCAAAAAGGAACTTTCTGAAGCCAGTTACCCAAATATTAAACTATTTAATATTACCAAAAAAATCGCTAATTCCCCACAAGAAGATTTTCCAAAAAATTGCAAATGGATGCCTTGTGATTCTATTAGTGTAAAGGAATTTTCAGCAATGAGTTATTATTTTGCGAGAGATTTACAAAAAAAATTAAATGTTCCAATCGGTATAATTACAGCCAATTGGGGTGGTACAGGAGCGGAATGTTGGACTCCTGAAGAAGAAAATAGAAGTTATCCACTATTGAAAAACTTATATGCACGTTGGGAAAATTGGGACGCTAATAAAGTCAAAGACAGTATTTCATTTGCAGAAGCAAAAGCAAATAAGTTAAAAATGGAAGAGCCAAAATCCCTCTATATGACAAGCAGACCGCACAGACGTCCGTCTGTTTTGTATAACGGAATGCTAGCACCTTTAATTCCCTTCACTATAAAAGGAATAGCATGGTATCAAGGAACTTCAAATAGAGATTGGGCCAACGAATATTTTGAGCAAATGAGCGCTTTAATTACCGGGTGGAGAAAAAAATGGAACAATCCTGAATTGCCTTTCTACTTTTTACAATTAACGACCTATAAATACAGCGATAGCAATTTAGCATCTATCATTCGTGAAAACCAACAAAAAACACTCCAACTTCCCAATACCGCAATGTGTCCTACGATGGATATTGGCGACTTGAATGACCTTCATTATCCATACAAATTGCCTTTTGGAAGACGTTTAGCCAATATTGCTTTAGCCAATTCCTATTCTAAAAAAGTAGCTTTTTGCGGACCATTATTTTCTAATTCTGCAATTGATAATGATAAAGTAGTTATTGATTTTACCTACAATTCTATGCTTAATATTAAAGGAACAATTTTGAATGATATTTTTATTGCCGGTAATGATAGAAAATTTATTAAAGCGGAGGCATATATTGAAAATAATAAATTAATTGTATTTTCACCATCAGTTAAAGAACCAGTTGCTGTGAGATATGCATGGAATTCGACAGATAAAGCGAACCTTTTTAATGGTGACAATTTGCCTGCATCTCCTTTTCGAACAGATAATTGGGAAAACATAATTATCGAATGAAAACAATATTTTCAAAATACAAATGGAGTGTTAATAACCCAATTTTATTCTATTTTATAATAGTTGGAACTTTATGTTTTTCTCCAATTTTTGCACAAATAAAAAAGTCCAATCAAGAGGTCAATTATTCCATTAACGAAGCCTGGAAATTTTCAAAAGAAAATAATTCGAGTAGTTACAAAGTAGATTTTCCTGATACAAATTGGTCTACTGTTACAATTCCTCACACCTGGAATAACGAGGATGCGATGGATGAAACCCCAGGGTTTTATAGAGGCATCTGTTGGTATAGACGATCGGTTTTTATTGGAAATGAAGCCGAAGGTAAAATTGCAATTTTGAATTTTGACGGTGCAAATCAAGTAGTTGAATTGTATGTAAATGAAGTTTTGGTTGGAAAACACATCGGTGGTTACACTGCTTTTAATTTTGATATTACCAACAATATTCAACCCGGTAAATCCAATTTGATTGCGATTAAAGTAGATAATTCCTACAATGAAAATATTCCGCCATTAACTGCCGATTTCACTTTTTTTGGAGGAATTAACCGACCAATTTCTTTAAGTTTTGTTGCTCCAATTCATATTTCAACGGCTGATTTTGCTTCTTCTGGAATTTATGTAAAAACGTCTCAAGTTTCAGACAAAGAAGCAACGGTTTCAGTTAAAACTATTGTAAAAAATGAACTTTCTGAAAATAGTAAAATTCTAATTATTCAAAAATACATCAATCCAAAAGGGGAAGTTGTAAATACTAGCAAGAGTAAATTAACTTTAAAAGCAGGGGAATCAAACACTTTTGAAAGCAACCCGATTCAAATTGCTAACCCCGATTTATGGTCTCCAGAATCTCCAAAATTGTATAAAGTTGTCACTTCAATTCTAAACAATAAAAATCAATTACTTCAAGAAAAAGAAACGGTTTTTGGGTTACGATGGTTCGAATTTACAGCCGATAATGGTTTTTATTTGAATGGAAAACCTTTAAAATTAATAGGCGTAAATCGTCATGAAGTTTTTTCCGGAATTGGAAATGCTTTGCGTGATGAGTTTCATATTCAAGACATAAAATTGATTAAAGAAATGGGAGGGAATTTTCTTAGAATTGCCCATTATCCACAAGATCAAAATATTTTGGATTGGTGCGATAAATTAGGAATTGTAACCATGGTTGAAATCCCAATTGTAAATGCAATTACCGAAAACAATGTGTTTTTAGAAAATTCATTGCAAATGGCCGAAGAAATGGTAAAGCAAAATTACAATCATCCTTCACTGGTTGTTTGGGCTTATATGAACGAAGTAATGTTGCGTCCGCCATTTAAAAAAGATGCTGAAAGACACTCAATTTATTGTAAAGAATTGAACCGACAAGCGAAAGAATTGGAGAAATTAATAAGAAGTTTGGATCCTTCCAGATCTACCTTAATTCCTTGTCACGGCTCAATGTCTGCCTATCAAGAAGCCGGATTATTTGAAATTCCTAAAATTGTGGGACTGAATTTATATCAAGGTTGGTACAGTGGAATCTTTTCAGGTTTTGATACCTACTTGGATGATTTTCACAAGCAATACCCTAAAACACCAATTATTGTTACTGAATATGGCGCTGATGTTGATGCCCGATTGCATTCTTTTTTACCCGAGAGATTTGATTACACACAAGAATATGGTAATTTATATCACGAGCACTATCTGAAAGCGATAATGGATAGAAAGTTCATTTCCGGAGCGGCAATTTGGAATTTAAATGACTTTTTTTCTGAAAGCAGGGCTGCTGCCGTTCCCCATGTAAATAACAAAGGAATTACCGGATTGAATAGAGAGAAAAAAGATACTTATTTGTTATATCAAGCAAATTTTCTTAAAAAACCCTTCGTAGCTTTTGGGACTAATTCTTGGTACAACCGGGCAGGTGTCGAAACACAGGCGGGTATTTGCAATCAGAATGTTTCGATTTATAGCAATTTACCTAAAATTTCAGTTAATGTGAACTCTAAATATTTAGGAGAATATAAAACGGAAAATGGGGTAGCTGTCGTTTCCATTCCTTTTACAAATAAAATTAATGTTATTACCGCTGCTGCAAAAAATGGAATTGATGAGGTTTCCGATTTTTATAAAGTCAATTTCCAATTAATTCCAAGTCAAATTCAGGATGCTAGTTTTGAAAGTTTGAATATAATGTTTGGTTCTAATCGTTATTTTGAAGACAAATCAGCCGCAATATGTTGGATTCCCGAACAAGCTTACGCCAAAGGAAGTTGGGGATATGTAGGAGGAAAATCATTTAAAACGAATACACGTTACGGACAATTGCCAACTTCAGAGTTGGATATATTAAATACCACTCAAGACCCTATTTTTCAAACCCAACGAAATGGAATAGAAGAATTTAAAGCCGATGTTGCTGATGGAATTTATGAAGTTTATTTTTATTGGGCGCATTTAATTCCTAAAGTGCAAAAAGAAGCGTTAGCTTATAATTTAGGAAATACTTCAAGCTATGAAAATGCCGAAAATTATGTTTTTGATGTGGTTGTAAATGGAAATACATTGCTTAAAGATTTTGATATTCCAAACCAAATCGGAACGGAACGAGCGGTAATAAAAAACACTTCTGTTTCTGTAAATGATGGTAAAGGAATTTCGATAAAATTCAACCCTGGCAAAGGCGGAGCAACCTATTTAAATGCAATTAGAATTGTAAAAATAAATTAAAAGTAAAGCCTAAACCAACTTTGCTAAGTACTTTAACCAAAACCAAAAAAACCAAAAATTAGAAAAGATGAAAGAAAATGTATTAAATAACAAACAACAAAAAACAGCATTGTTTTGTGCTTGCTTAGCAGGATTCGCATTCTCTGCTAATTATACCAATCACGCGCCATTAAAAGAATGGTTGATGAATAGTTTTGACTCTCCTGAGTTTCCTTTTACAAAGGCAATGTTCGGATTTTTAACCACAGCTATTTTTTTAACACACGCCTTAATGCAAATTCCTGGCGGCCATTTTGCTGATAAATATGGTCCAAAAAAAATGTTGTGCATTGCGCTAGCAGTCGTTTGTATTGGTAATTTCGGAATTTCTTTTTCTGAAAGTTACAATCAATTATTGTTTTGGAAATTTTTTGTAGGCTTTGGAACGGGTGTAAGTTTTGTTTCTGGAGCTAGATATATATATCAATCAATGCCTACTGAAAAATTATTTATTTACCAAGGCTATTATGGAGCAAGTGTTTTATTAGGATCAGGATTTGTGATTTTTGCGGTTCCTCAAATTGCAAGAAGCTACGAAAATTGGACTCCGGCATTTATTTCAACTTCCGCAGTTGCATTGTTAACATTAATTACAGTCTTATTTTTTGCTCCAAAACCATTTGCTAAAGAACATCCCCACAGTTCTTTATCAGTAATGTTGTCTAACGGCCAATTGTATTTATTGGGCTTAGTTCAAATGGCTTCTTTCGGATTAGTAATCGTTATTGGCTCATGGATTACCGAAATGTTGAAAGAGAATTTCACCTTCGGAAATAAATTATTAATTCCTTTTATTGCTTCTTTAGTATTATTGTTAGGTATTTTCACTAGACCTTGGGGAGGAAAATTAGTTACCCAAATTGGTGTTCGAAAATTATTAGTAATTAGCTTATTATTAAACACTTTAGGTTGTTTTATTTTGGCTTTTATAAACGATAATTTAATCATCAACATTTTTGCAATTATCTTATTGGGAATAGGTTGCGGGTTGCCTTATGCAGGATTATTTAATCGTGCAGCTTTACTTTTCCCTGGTCGTGCAGGAGCTGCAATGGGATTAGTAAACATGCTTGGAATTGTATTTATTTTAGTGGCAGCTCCTTTAGTTGGAAAAATAACCGACTTCACAGGTAGTTTTTCTTCCGCATTTTTATCCCTTGGAATATTTGCTTTAGCAATCTGTTTTGTATCTCTTAAAATTAATAATGAACATAAATAATAGTAAATGAATTTAATTAATCTATTTGATTTATCTCTTGTAGGAAGAAAAAATAAAACCGCTCTTGAGTTTGGATCCAATAAATATACTTTTGGAGATATTGATTCCCGAAGTAATAAAATGGCTAATTTTTTATTGTCTAAAGGAATTGTTTCTGGTGATAGAATTTGTATTTATCTTGAAAATTGCGTTGAAATGATTGACCTCTATTTGGCATGTGTCAAAACGGGAATCATTTTTGTCCCAGTAAATATTTTATATAAAGAAAGAGAAATTACTCACATTTTAAACGATGCCGATCCTAAATTATTAATTGCCGATGTAGAAGTGCCTGGTGGTTTTCCAGCATTACAATTAAGTGATTTAATATTAGAATTAAAAAAGCAGAATGACTATAAAATTATTAGTCATACAACCGGAGATAGTCCTGCAGCATTAGTTTATACAAGCGGAACAACTGGAGCTTCAAAAGGGGCAATTCTAACCCACAATAATTTTATTTCAAATGGAATCAATCTGGTTTCTTGTTGGCAAATTACGCAGGATGATAAATTTTTACTAGCCTTGCCGTTATTTCACGTTCATTCCCTTGCCAATGGAATTCATTGTTGGCTAATTAGTGGTTGTACGATGAGGTTATTAGTTCGTTTTGAACACCAAAAAGCTGCAAGTGAATTTCTAGATTTTAAACCGACTTTGTTTTTTGGAGTACCTACAATTTATATCCGATTATTAGAGCAATCAAATGAAGTGGCGAAGCAAATTGGAGAAAATATGCGATTATTTGCTTGTGGTTCAGCGCCTTTACCACCCCAAGTTATGGAGGATTTTGAATCTAAATACGGGCATGTTATTTTGGAAAGATACGGAATGACAGAAACCCTGATGAACATTAGTAATCCTTATATTGGCGAAAGAAGACCTGGAACGGTTGGTTTCCCATTACCTGGTCTTTCTGTTAAAATAATTTTGCCTGACGGAGAAACAGCGGCTGTTGATGAAGAAGGGGAAGTTTGTGTTAAAGGGCCAAATGTATTTGCAGGATATTGGAAAAGAGAACAAGCAACAATGGATTCCTTTATTGATGGTTATTTTAAAACCGGAGATATGGGTGTGCTTTCTGAAGATGGCTATTTTACCTTAAGAGGTCGTAAAAGCGATTTAATAATCAGCGGAGGATTTAATATTTACCCTCGTGAAATTGAAGAATTTTTGTTAGAACAAGAAGGTGTTGATGAAGCAGTTGTAGTTGGAATTCCTCATGAAACAAGAGGAGAAATGCCAGTTGCGTATCTAGTTCCAAATTCAAAATACGATGCAAATTCAATTGAAGAAGTTTGTAAAAAAACATTTGCTTCGTTTAAAGTTCCAAGAAGTTTCATTACCGTTGACAGTTTACCTAGAACTGCATTGGGAAAAGTTCAAAAACACTTGTTGCCAAAACCGTAATTTATTTCGTACCAGTTATAACCCAAATAGTTTAATTTTTTAAATAATAAAATAATGATATTGCAATATGGTGAAGTTGGATTTAATGATGAATGGCTAAACTTTTTAATAAATGACCCTGTACATCCAACAATTTCAATTGAGAAACGAATAACCGGTAACCGAACGGTCTTTGTGTATGTGCATCAGGGTATCCCTCAATTTATGGTATGTGTGAGAATAGGAAACAAGCTTCCTAGGAACATGATGGAGGTTTTAAATGATGATGGATATAAAAGTAAATATGATATTACATATGCTATTTTTTATTCTATTTTTAGATTACCACATGCAAGTTTGAAAGGTGCAGGAACTCTTGCAATCAAGGATTTAATAGGACATTGCCGTAAATTAGGTATTAAAAATTTCTTCACGCTAAGCCCCATTCCGTTAATGAAAACTCATCTTAAAAGCAAACCTGACGAATCAATCGTAAGGCAATATTTAGAATCTTGGGAAGGTTCTGTAGCCCGTTTTCACTTAAGCAATGGAGCAAAAATTCACAGTATAAATTTTGACGCCGACTACAGTGAACTTCGATTAAATGAAAGTTGGGGAATAATGGTTAATTATGATTATAACTTGTAAGGTGATGTTATTTAAATTACAGTAGTATAAAAATAATTTTTAGCGATAAAATTAATGTAATACATTTTTATTCGTAAATATCAAATATACGTATCTATTTATAATTTAAAATTATAAATAGATACGTATTGATTTGTAAATAAATACAGTTGTTTAAATTGATTTTTATTTATTTTTATTGACTTAAATTGATTTTTTGGGCAGGTTGTAATAAATGGTTTTTGGATTTTTAGTTACGCCAGATTTTTTCTCTTTTTTCTGCTTTAATTTACAGTACAAAGTAACAGAACCTGCAACAACAATTCCGAAAGCAAGCAAGGGCATCCAATTATTTTTCAGATAAGTTAAAATTAATAATTGGGGAGGTTTTGAGTTTAAAATAATTGGTAAATTATCTGTAGCAGAAGGAAAGTCGACTGGCATATTTTCATAACCAATTTCAAAATTTCCAGTTGTGATAATTTTGTTTACAAAATGCTCTGATTGTATTTTTAATAAATCTTGCTGATAAGCAAGAGGAAATGATTCTGCGGTCGTCAAGTCTCTTAATTTCATTTGTTGGGTATTTTTTCTATTATATAATTATCGTTTTTTGCATCAATTAAAATCAACCCATAATCATAACAAATTTGGATTTCACGATTTGTATCTGAATCAATTTGTTTTCTATGATAAATAGGAAATTCAAAGCCCTCATAGAGTAATAGGCTTTTATTTGTAACTCCCGATTTGATATAATTAATACTTTCCTTAATTTTTATCATAATCTGTTTATTTTTTTTTGCTTTTTTTTTGAAATCACTTTCAATTTCATCAACAACTTTTCTTTTATCATTGTTACTGTCAATGCGATGTTGGGCATTACAATAAACCTGTCTTCCATCTGTTGGTACAAATTCCAAGTTGCAGTCGGGTTTTTTACATAACTTTTGTGGATAGGTTCTATTAGAAAACCTTTGCTTGTTTGAATTTTTCTTTATCATAAAAATATCCTTTAAATTTTTTTCAAATATATAAAAAAATTTATATATTTACCAACTGGTTATCTTATATTTACTTAAATTACAAAAAATAATTTGATTTATGAACAAAAATGAGAGAATAAAAATAGGCCGATTAATTTCAAACGATTGCTTTTTACCTGAAAATTTAGGCATAACCGCAAGACAATTTAATTATTGGAGAAATTGTAATGTTTTACCTTTTTTCGTAAAAGAAAAAAAAGGATATATGAATATGTCTGAGGCTCTTTGGATATTAATTATTAATGAGTTATCAAATATAGGTGTAAGCACTAAAAAATTAGAAAGTCTTTCAAATAACATTTGGGTAGTTCCATTTGAAAAAAAATATGCAGATGGCGTTTTTAAAGAAGCACTTAATTCTGTAGATTTAGATTTATCTGAAAAAAAGTCAATTGGAGAGTTAATAAAGTCTGATCACGTAATGAACACAATTTTCAGAAAAGAAATAAATCCTTTTACTGATGCATTTAAAAGTTGTTTGATTTCAAATAGAAGTGTTGTTTCATTGATTTATTGTCCTAAGACAGGCGAACATTCTTTTAATTTTAGCAATATTGGTTTGACAGCTGATTTGAACAATTTGTATTTTGGTGAAACCTTAATAGTTATTCCGTTCCTTCCTCTAATTTCAAAACTAGTTGGAATTGAAATTGGAAAGAGCAATACAGATTTGGAGTATTTATCTTCTATAGAAAACCAAATTCGAAGAGTGTTGTTTTTTGATAAGCCAAAGTTATTAGAAATCGAATTACAACAAAATGGTTCGGCAAAAATCACCAAAATTACTGAGGAACATAAACAACCTGAAGATTTAGCTAAGTTTTTCTTAACTAATAAACTGCCATTAGGTTCAAAAATAATGATAGAACCTAGAGCTCAAGGAAATTATAAGATAACAATTAAGAACTAATCAAATGCCAAATGTACCACCTGTTCGGTTCCTGAAAATCCAGCCCGTATTTATATTAATACGATATGGGCCAAAAATTTTCAGAACCCAATGAAAGCGATTACTTATTAGATTATAAAGAGCTAATAGCAATTGCACCAATATTAAAAGAAGTGCTTAAAGAAGAAGATTCATTTGAATTTTCAAAACAGTTATATGAGTTTACCAAAATAATTTACGAGCAATATAAAAATGAAAAAGAAAAACTTAACACTTAACGATTTTAAAAATTCCGTAGTTTGGTCATATACACGCGTGTCAACTAAAGACCAATTTGTGAACAATGGGAGTATTGAAACACAAGTGAACAAAATTAAAGCGTTTGCAAAGGAGAATCAGTTAATCATTACCCAAGAGTTTGATGCCGAATATGAAAGTTCTAAACGAATCAATACCCAAAGCACGCTAAAAGAACTAATGGACAGGATAAAGAAAACTACTGTTTCTAAACGTCCAAAAATGATTCTTATTTGGTCTCCTAGTCGATTTGGAAGAGCAGGGGCGGAACACATTCAACTATTTGTTCGACTTAGGAAAGAGTTTAATGTTTTCCTTTATTCTGTAAGTACAGACAACCATACATTTAACGAAAGAGCTGAAAATGAATTTTCAACTCAACTTTTATATGCTCAAAAGGAAAATTTTAACCGCCAGGACACCGTTATTCCGGGATTAATAAACGCATTGGAAAATGGAAAAGTATTTGGGAAAACGCCAAGAGGTTACGACCATTATGGTCCACGAGTTTCAGACCCAACAAAAGTTCAAGCATTTCAAGAAATTAAAATTAATACAGAAGGTCAATTTTTAAAGGAAGCTTTCAAATTAAAAATTTATAAATCTTATACCGATTCTGAAATTATAAATTGGTTAAATTCAAAAGGAGTTCAAATGAGAAAACAAAGGATTTCTGAGATTTGGCGTAATCCGTTTTATACTGGAAGAATATTCAATTCTCTATTGGAAGGACGAATTGTTAAGGGTTCATGGGAGCCAATGATATCGGTAAAAGAATATAATCAATTGCAACGAATTCTCGAAGGTTCAAAGCAGTTTGGTGTAGTCAAAATAGCTGGAAAGGAAGAAACACCTTTAGCTCCTAAATTTCTTATGTGTTCCGACTGTGATGACACCATGACCTCTTATCTTAACAAGTCAAAAAACATTTATTACTACAAATGTAATTCCTGCCATAAAACCGTTAACGCTTCAAGTTCAAAAAAATCTTTAAGTGCAGGGTTACACGAACAATTTTGCGAAGTTTTAGAACAGTTTAGTTTTTCTGGGCAATTGAAAGATTTGTTTTCTGTACAACTCAAAAAAATAATAGATGATGAGATGTCTAACCTTTCGGAGAAAAAAAGACTTGCTTCTTTTGAATTAAATAACTTGAAAGAAAGTTATGATAAAATGGAATATCGGTATGCAATTAATGAAATTTCTAAAGATATTTTTGAAAGACAAAGCCAAAAAATTAATGAGGCAATAATTCAAAAAACAAAAGAACTGGATTATTTGCCAACAAAAATATCGAACCATGAAAAAGCAATAAATTATTTCTTAAAAATAGCCCTCAACCCCAGTAAATTCTATAGTTCTTTAGATTACAATAAAAAACGAAAGTTCCAATATTTAGTGTTTCCAGAGGGGTTTCATTATTCGATCAAAAATAGAAAATATCGAACCTCAAAAACCAATGCTTTATTCGAGTTAACTAGATGTATTTCAGAAAGTTATAATTCTGAAAAACAAAAAACCCATCCTCAAAAATGGGATGGGTCCTCTTTAGTAGCGGGAACAGGACTCGAACCTGTGACCTTCGGGTTATGAGCCCGACGAGCTGCCTACTGCTCTATCCCGCGCTGTTTCGGGTACAAATATACAACCATATTCGGCAATTGCAACAAAAATTTAAAAAAATCTTTTATTTCATCTATTGACCTGATATGTTTACCTTTGCAGAAATAAAAAGCAATAAATGTCACATAAAGCTGGTTTTGTAAATATCATTGGAAACCCAAACGTAGGTAAATCAACCCTAATGAATGCCTTTGTAGGAGAAAGACTTTCGATAATTACCTCAAAAGCCCAAACTACACGCCACCGAATTCTTGGAATTGTTAATGGGGAAGATTTTCAATTGATATTGTCCGACACGCCAGGAATCATTAAACCTGCTTATGAAATGCAGGAATCCATGATGAACTTTGTGAAATCCGCCTTTGAGGATGCTGATGTATTGATTTACATGGTAGAAATAGGGGAGCAGGAGCTGAAAGACGAAGCCTTTTTTAATAAAATTATCCACTCTAAAATTCCCGTTTTATTGCTTTTAAACAAAATCGATAATTCCAATCAGGAACAGCTAGAAACCCAAGTAGCCTTCTGGACCGAGAAAGTTCCTAATGCCGAAATTTATCCAATATCCGCTTTACAAAACTTTAATGTCCCGGAAGTGTTTCAACGTATTATTTCACTTTTACCAGAATCCCCTGCTTATTATCCAAAAGATCAGCTAACTGATAAACCAGAACGCTTTTTTGTTAATGAAACTATTCGTGAAAAAATCCTGCTAAATTACAGCAAGGAAATTCCGTATGCCGTTGAAATTGTAACCGAAGAATTCTTGGAAGATGAAAATATCATTAGAATACGGTCTTTAATTATGGTGGAACGCGACACCCAAAAAGGAATTATTATTGGACATAAAGGAGCTGCATTGAAAAAAGTGGGTATGGATGCTCGTGCCGATTTAGAAAAGTTTTTTGGTAAACAAATTCACATAGAATTGTATGTAAAAGTCAATAAAAACTGGAGAAGTAATGCCAATATGCTAAAGCGTTTCGGTTACAATCAATAGTTTTTGGGCGTGACCACAAGGGTCAGGCTATTCGTTACAATCCACACTAAAAAGCGTGGGATTTCCTCTGCTATCCTTCACGCAATACCTATAGTTACATAACAAAATAATAACGTACCTTTGCAAAAAATTAAAACACCTTATTGTTTGATTTTAAGAGTATAATGGTTTTGGTTTCCCAAAATCTAAAATCTAAAATCTAAACTCAAAAATAATTGAAATGAATAATATTGTTGCCATTGTAGGAAGACCAAACGTAGGAAAATCGACACTTTTCAATCGATTAATCCAAAGACGAGAAGCGATCGTAGATTCTGTTTCGGGAGTTACTCGCGATAGAAACTATGGGAAAAGCGAATGGAATGGAAAGGAATTTTCTGTAATTGATACCGGAGGATATGTTCGTGGTTCTGATGATGTTTTTGAAGGAGAAATCCGCAAACAAGTTGAATTAGCCATAGATGAAGCCGATGTAATTATTTTCGTTGTTGATGTAGAAGAGGGAATTACTCCAATGGATGATACCGTTGCTAAATTATTAAGAAAAGTAACCAAACCTGTTCTGTTAGCGGTGAATAAAGTCGATAACGCCATGCGCGAAAAAGACGCTGTTGAATTTTACAACCTCGGATTAGGAGATTATTACACCTTTGCTAGTATCTCTGGAAGCGGAACAGGTGATTTATTAGACGCTTTAATTGAAGCGTTTCCTATAAAACCAGAGCCAACACAAGAAGAATTAGAATTACCTCGTTTTGCAGTTGTTGGTCGTCCAAATGCCGGAAAATCAAGTTTTATAAATGCTTTAATTGGTAAAGACAGATACATCGTTACCGATATTGCAGGAACCACCCGTGACGCTATCGATACTAAATTTGACCGTTTCGGTTTCGAATTTAATTTGGTAGATACCGCAGGAATTCGTCGTAAGGCAAAGGTAAAAGAAGATCTAGAGTTCTATTCGGTTATGCGCTCGGTTCGTGCTATTGAACACGCGGATATTTGTATCTTAATTATCGACGCTACTCGCGGATTTGAAGGCCAAGATCAAAGTATATTTTGGTTGGCAGAAAAAAACAGAAAGGGAGTTGTAATCTTGGTAAACAAGTGGGATTTGGTAGAAAAAGACACCATGTCAACTCGTGATTACGAGGAGAAAATTAGAAAAGAATTAATGCCATTTGTAGATGTGCCTATACTATTTGTATCCGCATTAACAAAACAACGTTTACTAAAAGCGTTAGAAGCTACCGTTCAGGTATTTGAAAATAGAAAGCAGCGAATTCCAACTTCTAAATTCAACGACTACATG